>NZ_JAAAYH010000004.1:0-74906 GCF_018035285.1 Streptomyces sp. MK37H
TCCGTACGGTGCCGTCGCTCTGCCCGCTGACGGCGAGCCGGACACCCGCGGCGACACCGATCGCCGTGATGGCGCCGTAGGAGAGGTGGCCGGCGTCCAGTGGCCGCGACCAGGCGGAGCGCAGCCGTACGTGGCGCGCCGAGCGGCCCAGTTCGTGCCAGGCGGCCAGGACCTGGGGGGCGCGCTCGTATCCGGGTATCTCCCGTGCGCGGGTCAGCAGGGCGAAGGCTGACCGGTGTCGGCCGTTCGACATGGCCTGGCGTGCTTCGGCGAGCAGTTCCTCGGCCAGTCCGCCGAGCCGGCTGACCTCCGCGTACTCGCGCGGCTTGATCAGGTGCGGCTCGGCGGCGTATTCGGTATCGGGCAACCGCCAGCGATGCATGGGCAGTTCGGGATGCCCGCCGATGGAGCAGCCGAACCGGTCGTCGCTGTCGGGGAATCCGACGTGGTG
Source organism: Streptomyces sp. MK37H (assembly GCF_018035285.1). Classification (NCBI taxonomy): domain Bacteria; kingdom Bacillati; phylum Actinomycetota; class Actinomycetes; order Kitasatosporales; family Streptomycetaceae; genus Streptomyces; species Streptomyces sp. MK37H. Next base: position 452 of record NZ_JAAAYH010000004.1, read on the forward strand.
CATTCCGTACGCGTGGGTGGTGAAGGTCCGCAGACACCGGCCGCTGCTCAGCTCCCAGATCTGAACGGTGTGGTCGCCGGTCGTTCCGGACAGCAGCAGCCGCCCACTGTCGGCGAAGGCCAGGTGACTGGCCGCGGCGGTCAGCCCCGTCAACGTACGCATCGTACGGACCTGCCGGCCGTCCCCCACATCCCACAACCGGATCACCCGGTCCTCGCCGGCCACCGCGACCATCCGCCCGTCGGGACTGAAGCACAGCGCATGCGTCGCCGAGCCGGCGGCCAGCACCCGGCACCGGCCATCGGCCACGCTCCACAGCCGCGCCCCGTCCTCCTCGGCGGTGAGCACATGGCGCCCGTCGGCGCTCACCTCGTACTGCGAGCCGTCCAGGTAGTTGCCCTTGAACGCTTCCCCGAGCAACCATTGGCAGGTCCCGGTCCGCGGCTCCCAGACCTGGACGCGTCCGTCCATGCCCTGCCACACACCGATGCGCCCGTCGGCGCTCAACCTGACCGGGCACCCCGTGGCGCGTGCGGCGGAGCGGATGACGCGGGTACACCTGCCCTCCTCAAGATCCCAGAACTGCACCGTGCCGTCGCGGCTCGTGGACAGTGCGTACGAGCCGTCAGGGGTGAGGTCGACGCCGAGCACCTGCGTGCGGTGGCCCTTGACCGCCAACCGCTGTGCGCCGGTCGCCGTGGACCACAGCCGCAGCACGCCGTCCCAGTGGCCGCTCAGCGCGAGGCGTCCGTCGGGAGTGAACCGGATCGGCAGGTAGCCCATCACCTCGTGCCGGGCGAGCAGTTTCACCGGCGCGAACGGCAGCGCGAACGGCTCGCGGAATTCGCGGGTGCCGGTGTGGCGGGCATCGGCCACGGTTCCGGAGGCCGCCACCCGCAGCGCCGCCCGTACGTCGGTGTCGTCGGGCCGTTCGCGTGCGAGGGCGTCGAGCAGGTCGCGTGCCGCCGCGAGGTCGCCGCGTTCGAGGTGGACCCGGGCCAGAAGCAGCCGCACCTGCCAGGAGGACGCGCCGGACCCACGCGGGATCGCCTCCAACCGGGCGACGAGTTCCCCATCGGTGATCGCCCCCGTACGCCACCGGGACAGGCCACCGTTGTACACGGCCCCGACGTGGTGCGGGTCGACCGCGAGCGCCTGGTCGAAGGCCTGCTCGGCGTCGGCGGCCCGGTCCAGGTCGAGGAGCGAGAGGCCACGGTTGTTGAGCTCGTCGGCGCGCAGATCGGCGGCCTGCGACGTGGGACGCGGATACGCCGAGCCGGTCGCCTGCTCGTAGATCCCGGTCAGTACATCCGCGATGTCCGCCATCGAGGCCGGCCGGTGGGCCGGGTGCTGCCGCAGGCAGCGCCGGAGCAGGTGGGCGACTTCCGGTGGCGCCGCGACCGGATTCGAGGGGTCGGCCAGGTATTCCTCCAGCGCGAGACCCGCGACCGAACCAGCCGCCCAATGCACACCGCCGGTGAACATCTCCAGGACCGAGACCGCGAAACTGTAGACATCGCTGCGCCGCCCGACGGGCTCGCCCGCGAGCTGCTCCGGGGACGCGTAGCCGACCGTCATGCCGCCGGACGGCACCAACACGCTGAGACCGGGCGCCACTTGGAGGTCAGCCGGGGCCGTGGCGGCCTTGGACCGGGCGAGACCGAAGTCGGTGATCTTCGCGGCGCCCGTGCCGTCGAGCAGAATGTTGGCCGGCTTCACGTCCTGGTGCACCAGGTCTCTGCTATGGGCGTGCTCGAGCCCACGGGCCGCTTGGACTGCCGTGTCGAGAACACGGGCGAGGGCCTGCCGCGCATCCCCGGCGTGGAGGCGCCCGTCGCCGATCCACTCGGCCAGGCTGCCGCCGTCGACGTACTCGGCGAACACGCGGGGGACACCGTCGATCACCCGCACGTAATGGCAGGCGCAGACGTTCGGATGGAGCCCGAGGGACACCCACGTCTCCGCCTCCCTGACGAACAGCTCCTGATCGCCGGGGCTCCGGAACAGCTCGGGCCGCGAACTCTTCACCGCCATGTCGATGCCCCAGGCGAGATGCCGTACCCGGTGCACGACGCCCATCCCGCCCCGGCCAAGCTCGCCGATCACCCGGTACCGGCCGTCGACGGTCTCGCCGGTCACCCAAACGGTCGGCGACGTAGGTGCGTTCACTGCGATTCCTCATCGTGATTGCGGCAGAAGTCGCTGTCCTGGAAGGCCCGGACGCAGAAGGCCCCGTTGTCAGATTTCGACGAGGGTCAGTATGTGACGTCGTCGATCCTGGTGTCGATGTTTCAGGCTCACCGAGGGGGTACGGGAGCGCGCCGTTCAGTCCTTCGCCGAGATACCCGCCTGCGGGGAGGCCTGAAGGGTGTCATTATTCCGATCAGGTTGCTGAGCTGGGCGTTCTCTGTCGTTGGTGAGGCAATCGGAGAGGCGTGGTTGGTACTCGTCGAGCAGCCCACCGAGCACCTGCTGGCGCCTGAGGGGCGGCCGACACGGTGCGGGTAGGTCCACTTCCGTGTCACCAGACGGCGGTGCCGGCGCAGCAGCGTTCCGGGGGCGACCAGCCGGTGTGCTCGCCTACCGGCCGGTGGCCGAGGGGTGGCGCCGCCGTCTACCGCCGCCCCGGATACCCGCCGATGCACGGCCACGCCGAGCTGGAGGTGCCTCCATTTGGCAAGGCGCCGTTGTCGCCGACCGCTTCGGCATGGCGGGTCGACTCAGGGCGCGCATTTGGACCTGGCGTGCGCACGCGGCGGGCCGCCGGGGTCGCCATGCTGGAGAGACTCCGCCGGTCGTCGTCAGCGGGGGCGACCACCAACAGGGCAACGCCGCCCATGCGGTTGCCCGGCTGCCCTGACCTCAACGGCTCCAAGCGCGACCACCGTCGCTCGGTCCGCGCCTTCCACCTCGTCCCCGACGGACAGGACCCGATCGAGCGGGTCACGGCCAAGCAACCCCTCGGCTCACGCGTGAGCGGGCGTGCCGCCGTCTACCGCGGCGGGGATTCGTACGGCGCCCCGCTCGGGAGAATCACCCTCCGCCGCCACGCCCTGCCCCTTCTCGATCAGCCTCTTCGCGTGGTCGTACGCCTTGTCGTTCAGCTTCACCGTCATGCGTAACCACCTCTCACGCGCTGTCCGCCGGTCACGCCGGGTGGTGGAGGGCGGCCGCCACCGCGGTCCTGATCAGGCCCGGGTGGGGCCTTACGGCGACACCCTCGACGAGTACGGTCGGCGTGGCGCTCACCCCGCGTTCGGCCGCCCTGGCGGTGACGTACGGAGGCCAGTCCAGATGAACACCCTCGCGCACGCACGCGGCGAAGGCGTCGTTCAGCCCGACCCGCAGGCCGAGCGCGATCAGCTCCTCATCACCGAGCCCGGGCCCGCCCTCCGGCGGCTGGTTGGCGAAGAGTGTGCAGAGGTACTCCATGAATGCCCCGCCGTCGGAGGCGCAGCCCGAGGCGGCCGAGGCGCGGGTGGAGTACCGGCTGGTCGACATGGCGTCCAGGAAGGCCATCGGGTGATGGACCAACGTCACCTGCCCCTCGGTGACCATGGCATCGAGCAGTGGCCCCGATGCCTCCTCGAACATCCGGCAGAAGGGGCACTGGAAGTCGATATACGCATCGATGATCACTGGGCCGTTGCCGACGACGATGCCATCGCCTTCCTGAGGCGCGTGAGCCGGCACCCGAGCCGGGAGTGGCATCCGCGGTCGCATATGGGTTCTCCTCGCGGCTGGAAACGGCGGTGGGGGGCCGGACGTCCCGCTCTTCCGCGCCCTCGGAGTACTCGCATTCCAGTACATAAGGCGCAACGGACGCCGAGGGGGCGCGACGGGGCGGGTCGCGACGGGCGACCCGCCCCCCGGCCCGGTGTGCGGCCGGCCTCGCGGTCCGCCGCCCAGGGTCAGCCGGCGGCGCTCTTCAGGAGGTCCTTCGTCCGGTCGACGAGTGAGGCAAACGGCCCCACCGCCCACTGAGCCGCGGGGGACCCGGCCACGCCCGGGTGCGGGTGCGTCGGGGCGATCTTCTCGGTCATCTGCAGCTTCGTTCCCATGCTCCGGCGCTTGTCCTCGGAGCAATCCCGCAGGATCGCGGGGAACTCCTCCCGCTCCTCGTGCTCGGCGTGGTCGATGACCGCCTTCTCGAATCCGGCCAGCCTTCTGTCGAATTCGGCAGTTGAGACGTCCATCTTCTCGAGCTCGACGAGAACCTTGTTCGCTTCCTTCTCCTCCTTGTTGCGGGCGCCGGCCTCCTGCTCACCGGCTGTGTCCTTCGCGACCGGGCGCAGAATCATCTCCTCGCCGGTCTCATGCACCGCGAGGAGGGCTCGCAGCTCGTCAAAAGCCTGCTGCTTGTGCTTGCCCTCGGCGCCCTTCACGTCCGAGAACAGGTCGCGGATGCGTGCGTGCTGCTCGAGCAGAATGGCCACTACATCACCCTTCGGCAGCTTCGCCGCCTCCGCACGTTCGGTCTGCGCAGTGCTCATGACGCTGTCCTCCGCATTTCGATGGATGTCAGCTCATAGGGTGACCAGAATCGGGCGGCGGAAACCGGTGTGCCACCTGATTGGGTCCCTGGGCTACGGGCACTTAAGGCGAGGCACGGCGGAACCGAGCACCGTGCCACTCGAGTCTGTGAAGGGAAGGATCGGCCATGGCGAAGCCCAACCCCACCGACCTGCAGAAGGCCCTCAAGGACGCGAGCTACCCGGCCGACAAGGAGTCACTGGTGGAACGCGCCAAGGACAACGGGGCGGACCGTGAGCTCGTCGACCAGCTGTCCCACCTCAAGAAGGGCCGCTTCGAAGGCCCTGACGAGGTCCAGAAAGCCGTGTTCAAGGGGGAGTGAACGTCGCCGTAACGACACCGCACCCAGTGCTCCGCGTACTCACTGGCGACGAGGCGTAGGTGGCGCTGCCCGGTGATCAGGACGCGGTCGGTTGCCTCGTGGCGGCATGATCCGATCCAGCGTTCCGCGATCGCGTTCATCCGGGGCACCTGGGGCAGTGTCGGAATGACACGCACACCCATCGTGATCGACTCGGCGTGGTCGCCGAGGTCCATGAGGTAGTTGCGTGCCTGTTGGGTGATCCGGGGGCCAGTGGGGTGCCGGGTGATGCCGGCGATATGCACGCGTCGGGTGCTGTGGTCGATGAAGCGCCCTGTCGCTCCAGGAGCACCGAGGTCGAGGCCGGTTGCGTTGCCATCGGAAGGTCTGACAGGCGAGCAGGAAGTTCAGCCCCCCTCCTGGGGTTCAAGTCCGGTGCGTATGAAGTACGAGCATTTGCGGGCGGGTCCGTTCGGTGCCTGTTGAGCATCTGGAAGATCCTCCGTGACCGCCGCCTGAAGGCGACTGCGTCCACCACGCCATGCTCGGCATCGCCCGCCTGTGCAATTTCACGCCCTTCACGCCGGTCAGATGAGGGGCAGTGGCGCCTGTCAATCGGCATGCCGTTGATCATTTGCGTAACAACGCTTACCTATGACCCATCGGGAGAATTCCGGATGGAGAGTTACGTGAAGCTCAAACCGTGCAAGCCAGGGAAAACTTGATCAACTGCAACCGGATATCGAGCAGGTCGAACATCTGCCGGCGGGCCCGGGCGCTGGGCTCGAAAAACATCGCTCCCTATGATTTCCCCTAGTTCCCATTGCCGCGTCGTTGACACGACTGGGAGAGCTCAGCGAGACTCAAATGCCGGTAGCGCGGATTCCGGATTATGCGAAACTCGGGAGCGGCGCGCCGGTGACTTGCGGTGATGCTGACTGCTGCCGGGGGCAACTGGTTAAGAACAAGGGTTTCAACTCGCTGATCTCCGGCCGACCCTGTTGCGGCTGGAAGATTCCGTTCTTCCTGATCCGGGCTGTCTTGCCATTAATGCCGATCCGGATGAGCGCGAAATCGAGTTCCCAGCACGGTCAGCCCTTCGCGCCAGTCCTGCGCCTTTATCGAGAGGAAGCTATCCGTGACCAGCCTGCCCGACGTCGTACGGTCCGCGACAAGCACGGTCGCGTACGAACTCACCACAGAGACGCTGCTCCAGCTGGCCAACCGGGAGATCGCCGCGATCCATGTGCGCGGCTATTACCCGGTCGAGATCGCGGTCGAGGTCGCCGAAAAGGCAATCAATCACCAGGAACTCGGCCATTACCACAAGCAGCACACTAGCAGTGTCGGTCGTGTCTACATGCCCCACATCGATACCAAGTGGGACAAGGAGCTGACGGATAAGTACCACGAGCAGGCGCTCCCGGCGATCGATGACGTCCGCTCGATGTTCCATCCCTACATGGCGCCGGTGGACCGCATCCGGCTGGAGTTGCAGGAGCTGTGGCCGGCAGGCGCCAACCTGCTGCGCCTGCGAGGCCGGACCTGCTTCGTCGGTGCCCTCCGCGTCTTCCAGCCGAACACCTCGGAGTTCTGGCCGCACAGCGACGCGATTGATCAGGAGACCGACGCCCCCGAGATCGAGGGTGTGCTCAACCAGCTCGTTGCCAACATCTACTTGCAGTCCGCGGATGAGGGCGGCGACCTCCAGCTCTGGTTGCGTGAGCCCACTCCGGAAGAGAAGGAGCGGATCCTCGAGGTCGAGGGCCTGGAGCCGGACTCCATCGAGAAGCCGGTGCTTCAGATCCACCCGGAAGCCGGGGACCTCATTCTCGTCAGCCCCCGTCAGCTGCACGCGGTGACGCCGGCCAAGGGCCGACACCGGGTCGGAGCCAGCGCCTTCATCGTCTCCAAGGGCCCGGAGGAACCGCTCCTGTTCTGGAGCTGACGCCCCACCACCAGCCACCCGGCCACGAGTCGACACCTGGAGGACGACAGCAGATGCTCCCGGCTCAGGTCCAAGCGCATGCGAAGGCTCACCCGAACCGCGCGGCTGTTGCCGTGGGTCACGATCGTCTGACCTACGCACAGCTCGACGTCCGGGTCTCTCGCCTGGCCCGCCGTCTGCGCCACCGAGGCGTCGGCCGCGGACACCTCGTCGGTGTGTATCTGGACCGTACGCCTGTGACTGTCGCCGCGCTCCTGGCTGTGCTCTCCGCCGGTGCGGCATACACCGTGGTCGACGTGACCGATCCGGTCTCCGAGGGGGTGGGCCGTCTCGCCGCGGCCCGCCCCGACCTGGTACTCGGTGCGGCACCGTACCTCGACGAACTACGTCGACACGGGCTCGACGTCGTCGACGTCCATGAGAACGTCCCCGGGAACATCGGGGTCATGGGGGGCATCGAGGACATCAGGGACGCCGGGGAGCCTCCCGAGGAGGGCGTGACCACCCCCGCGGTGCAGGACACCGCGTACGTGTTGCACACTTCCGGCTCCACCGGGGTGCCCAAGGGCGTCATGGTCACGCACGCCAACATCAGGCACTACACCGAGTCCTTGCTGGAGCGCCTCGACATCACCGAGCCGCTCCAGTACGCCCACGTCACCACGCTTGCCGCCGACCTCGGCAACACATGCGTCTTCCTCGCCCTGTGGACCGGCGGCACCCTGCATCTGGTGGACGACGCCACACGGCGCGACCCCGCAGGTCTGCTCCACTATCTGCATGCCGAGGGGATCGACGTCCTCAAGACCACGCCCTCGCACTGGAGCGTCCTGTTCCAGGCTTACGGGCTTGACGGCGCCACCCGACCCAGGCTTCGGCATCTGTTGCTCGGCGGCGAGCTCCTGCCCCTGCCGCTGGCCCGCAGAGTCATCGCTTCCGGCGTCACCGCCACACTGGTCAACCACTACGGCCCGACCGAGACGACGGTCGGCGTCTGCGTCCACCTCCTCACCTCCGAGACCGACCTCGACGCCCTGGGCGACGCGGAGTCGGTACCGATCGGCCGCCCGCTCGGTGCGAACCGGCTCTTCGTCCGCACGCCGGACGGGGCCTTCCATGAGCGCGATGCGACCGGCGAGCTGTACGTTGCCGGCCCTTCGGTCGCACTCGGCTACCGCGGCGCCCCGGAGGCCACCGCGGCCGCGTTCACCGAGGAAGTGGCCGCGCGACATCCCGGTCTCGGCGTGGCCTATCGCACCGGCGACCGGGTCCGGGCCGACTCCCACGGTGTGCTGGAGTTCCTCGGCCGCGGCGACCGGCAGGTCAAGGTGCGCGGCCACCGCGTTGAACTCGGCCATGTCGAAGCGGAGTTGCGACGGATGGACGGTGTCACCAACGCCCTCGCGATGGTGCTGCCCGGTGAGCAGGGCCGACTGGTCGCCGTGGTCAGCACACCTGGTACCCGCGAGCCATCGGCCTCGCTCCGAGCCCGAGCCCGGGAAGTGCTGCCTTCGTATATGGTCCCGGACCGGATCGAAGTACTCAACGCCTTCCCCCGGACCGGAAACGGCAAAACCGACCTCGCGGCGCTGCGTCAGTTAGTCGAGGAGAGCCCCACCGAGCGCCGATACACCCATTCCTCGGAGGATCCGCTGCTCGAGGAGGTGCTGACGGCTTGGCGGCGCCAACTCGGTCACGGTGACTTCACCCCGTACGACGACTTCTCGTCGGTCGGCGGCAACTCCATCGATGCCATCCAGGTGATCGCGGACCTTCAGTCCCGCGGCCATCGGGTATCCGCCGCCGCCTTTCTGGCCGAACCCACAGCGGCTGCCCTGGCCACCCGTCTGCGGGCGGGCACCGAGACCACGGAGCGTCCGGTGGTCCCGCTCCTGGCCGAGGACACCGCGCTGTCCCCCGCCCAGGAGTGGTTCTTCCGGCAGCACTTCGCCCAGCCTGACCAGTGGAACCAGGCGTTGTTGCTGGACGCCGACCCGCCGGTCCGACCGGAGATCATGGCTGCCGCGGTGGCCGATGTGGTTCGCCTGCACCCGTTGCTCCGCACCGCTTTCCGCCCCGGACCAGGCGGTGTCCGTCGCGTGCTCACCGAGCCCGGCACTCCGTTCACCAGCTCCACTCTGCCAGTGGACGCCGGAGAGGCTGAACGGCATATCGAGGAGACCGCCACCGCCTGCCAGCAGAGGATCCGGGTCGAGGACGGCACCCTGTTGCAGGCCCACCTGTTCCTCGGCACGGAACGCAGCCATCTGTTGCTGGTGGCCCATCACCTGTGCGTCGACGCCGTCTCCTGGCGCATCGTCACCAGCGACCTGGCCCACTGCTACGCCGAACGGCTGCACGGCAGAGCCCCCTCCCTTGCCTCCGCACCCACCGACTTCGGCGACTGGGCGACCCACCTGCGCGGCCAGGCCCCTGCCCTGGCAGACGACCTCGAGTACTGGGGCGACATCACCACCTCGCCCCCAGCCCCTGCCGCCATCGGCGACAACCGCGAGGGCGACGCCGAGACGGTCTGGTTCCGCTTCTCCCGCTCCCAGACCGACGCGCTGCATCACAGCAGGCTGCCCCCTCATGCTGTCCTGCTCGGCGCCTTCGCCCAAGCACTGGCCACGGCGCGCGGCACCGACGAGGTCGTGGTGGATGTCGAGAGCCATGGACGACTCCCACTTGACGAGGCCCTTGACGTCTCCCGGGTGGTGGGCTGGTTCACCTCCACTTTCCCGGTCCGTATCGCTTCCGTCGCCGACGACATGACGGCTACCGTCAAGGCCACTGAGGCCGCGCTGGCGGATGTGCCCCGACTCGGCGTTGCCTATGGGCTCCACGGCCGGCCACAGCGCACCGACGTGTGCTTCAACTACCTGGGCACGCTTGCCTTCCCTCAGGACGACGAGCTTCGGCTGTCGCCCTCACGGCATCGGCAGGGTCCGGTTCGTGGACCGGAGAATGACCGCGGTTACGCCCTGAAGCTCACCGCGCGCCTGCACGACGGCCAGTTGGTCGTCGACTTGTCCTACCCCTCACGCCTGAACGACTCCGGGCAGCTGATCGATCTGGCACGCGGTACCCGGGCGCATCTGCTGGAGGCGGCCGGACTTCCGCCGGAGGAGGGGCAGTTCGTGGTGGAGCCCGGCTCCTCCACGGGTCTGCTCGTCCAGGTCCCGCGCACGCTGTGCTTCGAGCCGTCGGCCGGTGGCGGCCTCGGAGGGACCGGCGTTCGTGAGTACGGCACCGTGCTCCTCACCGGGTCCACCGGTTTCATCGGCGCCCACCTCCTGCACCTGCTGCTCACCCGTACCAGTGGCACGATCCACTGCCTGGTCCGCGACCGCGACGGCCGCCCGGCCGCCGAGCGGCTGCGCGAGACGCTCGCCTGGTATCTGCCCGATGTTGACTTCGACCGTTACGCCGACCGGCTCACCGTGCTGGCCGGTGACCTCGCCGAGCCCGCGTTCGGCCTGTCCGACCAGGAGTACGAACGGCTGGTCCGCGAGGTCGAGGCCGTCTACCACCTCGCCGCCGATACCCGCTTGTTCGGCGACCGCGAGAGCTTCACCCATCTCAACACCGAACCGGTGCGTGCGGTCGTCGCTCTCGCCTCCACCGGTCGGCCGAAGGATCTGCACTACGTTTCCACTCTCGCGGTCTGCGGCACCGGACCGGAGGGCGAACCGGCGGTCTTCTCCGAGGAAAGCCTCAACATCGGCCAGCGCTTTCTCAACGAGTACGAGCGCAGCAAGTACGAGGCGGAGCGGATCGTCCACGAGTTCGCCGCGGCCGGGGGCGCGGGTTTCGTCTACCGGTCCGGCAACGTCACCGGCCACTCGGTCACCGGCCGCTTCCAGCGCAACGGCGGTGACAGCCGGCTGGTCCAGCTTCTGCGCGCCGCCGTCCAGATCGGCCGTGTGCCCAGGGTCGACGCGCGGACGGTGGCACTCAGCCCGGTGGATGTGGTGGCTGAAGGCATCCTGGCGATCTCGCGGAGCGAACGGGTGTCCGGCGGCACCTTCCATGTCGACACCCACCACGAGGTGCTCTACGCGGACCTGTTCGCCGCCCTGCGCGAGCTCAGGTTCGCCCTGGAGCCTGATGCGGCCGCCGACTTCGCGCCGCTGTTCGCGGACCAACTGGCCGACGGCGACGAACAGATCGCTCTGGCGCATTTCTGGGCGAGCCGTCCGGAGCGCAATGTCCGTTACGACCACAGTCGCACCCGCCGCCTGCTCGCCCGCCTGGACGTGTCGTTTCCGGCACCTGACCGTACCTGGCTGCACGCCTGGTTAACCGGTCTGATCGACCAGGGCGAGCTGCCGCACCGGCCCGTTCCGCCCTCTCCATGAGCCAGCCGATCGATGAATCACAGGGACTCTACGTGACAGACCAACGCATCGCAGTCGTGACCGGGGCCTCGTCGGGGATAGGGCGGGCCGTCGCCCACCACCTCGCCCATCAGGGCGCCTATGTGGTGGCCGCCGGCCGGCGCGCCGAACGACTGACGGAACTGGCCGAAGAGCTGGGTACGGCGCCCGGCCGGGCCGTACCGGTGGCCGGCGATATCGCACAGGCCGGCCACACCGAGGAACTGTTGGCTACGGCTGAGCGGGAGTGGGGACCGGCCGATGTGTTCGTCGCCGCCGCCGGGCAGGGCCTGCCCGGCACCGTGCTGGGCTCCGACCCGGAGCGCTGGCAGCGACTGGTGGAAGTCAACTACCTCGCCATGGTGCGCCAACTCCGGGTGGTCGGCGCCGAGTTCCGCAAGCGGGCGGAGGCCGACGGCGGCGCGCGAGTGCGTGACATCGTGGTCATCGGCTCGACCGTCGGCCGACAGGTGTCGGCGGCGAATCCGGTCTACGGTTCGACCAAGTTCGCGGTGCACTCGCTGGTGGAGGCACTGCGGCAGGAGGTGTGCCTCCACAACATCCGGGTGACCCTGATCGAGCCGGGTTTCGTACGCTCCGGGTTCCAGGAGGCCGCCGGTTACGATACGGCGTGGTTCGAGGCGGTCGCCGAGGAGAACGGGCCGCTGCTGGTCCCGGAGGACGTCGCCGACGTCGTCGGGTATGTGATCGGACGCCCGACCCATGTCCACCTCGACGATATCCGTCTGCGCCCCACGCGCCAGCGGGCCTGACCGGTCGGCCGGCCCGTCGGCCGGCCGCCTGCCCGTCCACCGGCCGACCCGGCCCGGCCTCCGCCTGCGGCGGTCGGCTCATGCTCCTCGCCCACCGGATGACGACGGCCACCGCCTCAGGGGCGTTCTCCGTTCCCGTGGAGGGCGGTTCCGGTGCGCGGGGGATCTACTTCGGCCGTGATGGGCCGGCGAAATGGAGTTCCGATGTCTTCGAACGAGAATTACGTCCGCCGGGTGCTCGAGGCGTTGGCGTCCGATCCCGACCGGATCGCCCTGTGGCGGGAAGGCGAGGAGTTCACCGCGGGCCAGTTCTCCAAGGCGGTTCTGGCGGCGGCGGAACTCCTGCGTCGGCACTTTACGGAACACCCGGCTCCGATGACGGAACACAAGGACCCGGTTGTGGCGGTGCTGACCGTCGCCAACAGCCCGGCGACCATCATCCTCCGCTACGCGGCCAACCTCGCCGGGGCCACCCTGGTCCATCTGCACTCCACGAACGCGGTGGATCCCACCGACCAGATGGCCGCCGCCGCCCGGCAGAAGATCCTCAACAGGACCGGGGCGACCTTCCTCGCCGTCGACAAGGAGAACCTCGACGCGGCCCGCGAGCTATGCGACCGGCTGCCCGAGCCACCGCCTCTCGCCGCGCTCGGCACCCTCGGTCCCGATGTCCTGGACCTCTCAACGGGCGACCCGGACGCCTTCGACCTCGACGCCGCCGAGACCGACCCCGGAAAGCCGGCCGTGGTGATCTGCACCAGCGGTACCAGCGGCAGCCCCAAGGCTGTCACGATGCCGTACCGCGTCCGCAGCCGCTACCTCGACGTGGGCCTCAAAATGGGCTTCGAATCCCCGGAACCCCTCGTGTACCTGTCGACCCTTCCGGTGAGCAACTCCAGCGGCTCCGTCGTCGACCTCGCGCTCGCCTCCGGCGGAACGGTCGTCCTGCACGACGGGTTCGAGGCGGGCGCCGTGCTGCGGGCCGTGGAGCAGCACCGCGTCTCCACGCTGGCCATCACCCCGCCGCAGCTGTACATGCTGGTCGACCACCCCGACATCGCCACCACCGACCGGTCGAGCCTCACGAACATCACCTACGTCGGCTCCCCCGCGGCCCCCGGCCGCCTGTCCGAGGCGCTCGAGGTGTTCGGCCCGGTGCTGCTCGGGATCTACGGGACCACGGAGACCAGCCCTATCAGCATCCTGCCCCCGCCGGACCACTCCGACCCGGAACTCCGCGGGACCGCCGGGCGCCTGGCCGCGGAGGTACGCATCCGCGACCTGGACGACGACCGCGACGTCCCGCTCGGCGAGATCGGCGAGGTGTGCGTGCGGAGCCCGTCCACCATGCTCGGCTACTGGGGCGAACCGGAGCTGACCGCCGCGACCATCCGCGACGGCTGGCTGCACACCGGCGACCTCGGTTCCGTCGACGAGAACGGCTTTCTGCGCTTGCATGGCCGGATGGGCGAGGTGATAAAGACCAACGGCATCAAGGTCCGTCCCACGGATGTGGAGAGCGCGCTGCTGAGCCATCCGGAGGTCGCCCAGGCCGCGGTGTACTGCGTGATCGACGACGACCGCGTGGAGCACATCCACGCCGCCGTGGTGGCGCGGCCGGGCAGCACCGCCGACTCCGGGACGCTGATCGGTCATGTCGCCGCCGAACTGTCCCCGAAGCATGTACCGGCCGTGGTGACGTTCCACGATGCGCTGCCCCTCACCGGTGCCGGCAAGCCGGACAAGCAGACGCTGGCCGCACGGCACAGCGGTGCGCCAGGACACTGACCCCCGCGTACCTGCAACGCTGTAGGCGCCGAGAAGTACGTCCGTGCGGGTCATGCGACGTGGTGGTACTCGTGGACAGCTGCATGCTGACTCAGAACGGCTTGCTACTCCTGAGGTCTGGCAGATCCGAACCAGCAGGTCAGCCCAAACCCACACTACTCCGGCGGGAGAATTCTCCCCGGCGTTATTGTCAATAGCTTTGGTCGGTCCTCACGGTGTCGGAATCGATTTGCCTTTCCTGGCCGGAAGCCCGGCTGATACGCGAACCCCACGAGGTCCGTTCGAGCGATGACGTCCTTTTGTTTTACGGACCTGGCATGGCCCAGGAAGTGAGGCGGTTCTCGATCGAGTCGGGGCACGGCGAAAGCGTACTGTCCCGGCTGTCGCACCGGGAAAAGCGGATTATGGCGCTGCTCGCCTCCGGCTTGGTGACCCGCGAAGCGGCCCTCAATATGTGCCTGACCGAAAAGACCGTCAGGAACTATCTGAGCGGCATCTACAGAAAGCGCCAGGTGCGGGCTTATGAGGCAACCGCACCATTCAGGAAGATGAGGTGAGAAATGACCGAAATGATAGGCGGGTCGTTATCTCCGGTCGAGGCGCTCCGCTCGACGCAGGAGGAGGGCCGGATCGCCGACTTCAGGGCGAAGGTGCGGGCCGCAGGGCAGGAGTGGACCGGTAACGAGCCGGACGAGCTGGTTGAGCTGCTGAAAACAAGGCCGGAATTCCGTAAAATTTAGGGGTTCACCTAGGATCTTTTTCCAGTACTTCTCGCTCTGCATTTCTCCGTTTACGGTGGAATGGATTTCTCCGTTTACGGTGGAATGGATGGGTGTCATGGATAATGATCAGAACGGCTGCGAACTTTCCCAGCCGGTCGGTGGCTGGGTTCTCAGCTCGGTCCAGGCCAGGATCCTGGAGGGTGTTGCGGCTGGTTTCTCCAGCGGGCGACTCTCGAGAGAGTTGTACCTCAGTTCGAAGACCATCGACTATCACGTCCGTGTCATGTCCGACAAGCTGCAGGCGCCGAATCGTGTCGCGTTAGTTTCGAGGGCGTTCGTCCTTCAGATTCTGCGAACAGATTCGTGGCCCCCGCGCATTGTGTGTGAAACTGTGGATTAACTCGGTGGTTCGCGAGATCGTCATGGAAGACCTCTCCTCTCGTCGTCGGACCGGGTGCGGCCGGTCATGCCTCGACGTCCACGCCCATCTCCTCGGCGATGCGTGCGGCCTCGGCCACGAGGGTGTCCACGATCTGTGACTCGGGGACCGTGCGGATCACCTCGCCCTTGACGAAGATCTGGCCCTTGCCGTTGCCGGCGGCGACACCGATGTCGGCCTCGCGCGCCTCGCCAGGCCCGTTGACGACACAGCCCATCACCGCCACCCGCAACGGCACCGGGAACCCCTCGAGTGCCGCGGTGACCCGCTCGGCGAGGGTGTGCACATCGACCTGGGCCCGGCCGCAGGACGGGCACGACACGATCTCCAGTCCCCGTGGCCGCAATCCAAGCGACTCCAGGATCTGCGCGCCGACCTTGACCTCCTCGACCGGTGGTGCGGAGAGCGAGACGCGGATGGTGTCGCCGATGCCCTCCGCGAGCAGCGCGCCGAACGCGGCCGCGGACTTGATAGTGCCCTGGAACCGGGGGCCTGCCTCAGTCACGCCGAGGTGCAGCGGGTAGTCGCACCGGCCGGCGAGCTTGCGGTACGCCTCGATCATCACCACCGGGTCGTGGTGCTTCACCGAGATCTTCAGGTCGGTGTAGCCGTGCTCCTCGAACAACGAGCACTCCCACAACGCCGACTCCACCAGCGCCTCCGGGGTGACGCCGCCGTGCTTGTGCAGCAACCGCTTGTCCAGCGACCCGGCGTTCACGCCGATCCGGATCGGGATGCCCGCGTCCTTGGCCGCACGGGCGATCGCGCCGACCTGGTCGTCGAACTGGCGGATGTTGCCGGGGTTGACCCGTACTGCGGCGCAGCCGGCGTCGATCGCGGCGAATACGTACTTCGGCTGGAAGTGGATGTCAGCGATCACCGGGATGCCCGACTTGCGGGCGATCGCCGGCAGCGCGGCCGCGTCGTCCGCCGACGGCACGGCGACCCGCACGATCTCGCAGCCCGCCGCGGTGAGCTCGGCGATCTGCTGCAGCGTGGCGTCGATATCGGCGGTGGACGTGGTGGTCATCGACTGCACCGACACCGGCGCGACGCCGCCGACCGGCACCGTGCCCACCATGATCTGGCGGGAGGTCCGCCGCGTGGCCACCGAGAGCGGGACCTCGTCCTTGCGTGGCAAGGGCATTCCCAAATCGACGGTCGTCAATGTTCCTCCCCTGAGTGAACCGGCCAGGTGCCGGGGTCGTCGATGCCTGCCGACGCCGGTGCGGCGTCGAGGCCGGTCAGCAGCTCCACCACGACCCTGGTGATGTTCTGCGCGGTCAGCCCGCAGGCGGCGAGCACCTCGGCTCTGGAGCCGTGGCTGAGGAACCGCCTCGGGATGCCGAACTCGCGCAGCGGGGTGTGCACATCGGCGTCCCGCAGCGCCTGCGCGATCGCGGAACCGACACCACCCGCGCGGCTGTTGTCCTCGACCGTGATCGCGAGCCGGTGGCGGCGGGCCAGGTCGGCCAGCGCGGGGTTGACCGGGGTGACCCACCTCGGGTCCACCACCGTCACCCCCAGGCCCTGTGCCCGCACACCGTCGGCGACGGTGAGCGCGAGCCCGGCCAGCGCGCCTACCGCGATGATCAGCACGTCCAGCCGGCCGGAACGGCGCAGCACGTCAATCCCGTTGAACGTGGCGGTGGCGGGCAGGTCCTCACCGGAGGGGCCTTTGGGGAACCGCAGCAGTGTCGGGCCTTCGTGCCACGCCACCGCCTCGGCCAGCAGTTCGGCCAGCCGGGTGCCGTCCCGCGGCGCCGCGATCCGCAGCCCCGGCACCACCTGCAGCACCGACAGGTCCCACATGCCGTTGTGGCTCGGCCCGTCGTCGCCGGTCACCCCGGACCGGTCGAGGACGAACGTCACCGGGCGGCGGTGCAGCGCGACGTCCATGAGCAGTTGGTCGAGCGCGCGGTTGACGAACGTGGAGTAGATGGCCACCACCGGGTGCACGCCGCCCATGGACAGCCCGGCGGCCATCGTGACCGCGTGCTGCTCGGCGATGCCGACGTCGATCACCCGGTGCGGAAACCTGCGCTGCAGCGGCAGGAGCCCGGTCGGCTCGGTCATCGCGGCCGTGATCGCCACGAGGTCGTCGCGCTGCTCGGCCAGTTCGACCAGCTTCTCGCCGAACACCGACGTGAACGACGGGGGCGACGCCTTCAGCGCCTGCCCGGTGTGCGGGTCCATCGGTTTGACGGCGTGGCCGAGGTCGAGGTCGTTGGTCTCGGTGTGCCGGTATCCCTTGCCCTTGGCGGTGATCACATGCACCACCACCGGCCCGCTCAGTGCGACCGCGTGGCGCAGGGAGTCCTGGACGGCGGAGAGGTCGTGACCGTCGACGGGGCCGAGGTAACCGAGCCCGAGTTGTTCGAACACGCCCGGCCCGCGCCCGGCGCGCAGGTCTGCCAGGTGCTCGGCCAGCCCGCCGACGGTCGGCGCGTAGGAGCGCTGGTTGTCGTTGAGCACGATGACGAGCGGCCGCTCCGGCCCGCCCGCGATGTTGTTGAGCGCCTCCCAGGCCATGCCGCCGGTCATCGCGCCGTCGCCGATGACCGCGACGGTCGCCCGGTCGCGTCGGCCGAGGTGGGCGTCCGCCCTGGCCAGCCCGTCCGCATAGGACAGCGCGGTGGACGCGTGCGAATTCTCCACCAGGTCGTGCTCGGACTCCTCCCGGCTCGGGTAGCCGGAGACCCCGCCCGACTTGCGCAGCCGGTCGAACCCGGCCTGGCGGCCCGTGAGGATCTTGTGCACGTAGGACTGGTGCCCGGTGTCCCACAGCAACCGGTCCCGCGGGGACTCGAACACCGTGTGCAACGCGATGGTCAGCTCGACCACACCCAGGTTGGGCCCGAGGTGTCCCCCGGTCGCGGAGACCCGCTCGATCAGGAACGCGCGGATCTCCCCGGCGAGGTCGCGGAGCTCCCCGGCGGTCAGCTCACGCAGCCGCGCCGGGTCGCGCACGGTTTCCAGCAGCGCCATGTCGAACAGTGCTCCTCACCGGGTGTGGTAGGTGGCCGCGGCCGCCCTCTCGGTCAGTTCGGGCCGACTGCCCGGCGCGATGCCGGTTCGGTCGACGGCCTCGTGTGTCGGCTGACGCCTGGAAGGACCCTCATGGCATGTGGTGGCCGCGGCTGGTCGGACAGGTCGGAACGACGGCCGACGCGGCTCACCGCCGACGCGCTCTTGCCAACAGGGTCCTTGCCGGCGCCATCAGCGACAGGGGTCGCCCGGTCTCGATCGGTCACGGCACGTCCGCCACTCCGGTCAGCCGCGCGGGCGGGGAGAACACGATGTCCTCGGTCGCCACCCGTTCCACGGACGTGTCCGCGTAACCCAGTTCGGCGAGCCGGTCGAGCAGCTGGTCGACGAGGATCTCCGGCGCGCTCGCCCCGGCGCTCACGCCGACCGTGCTCACGCCGGACAGCCACGTGGGGTCGAAGCGGGTCACGTCCGGCACCAGTTCGGCCCTGCCGCCGAGCCTGCGCGCCACCTCGACCATCCGGATCGAGTTGCTGGAGTTGGTCGAACCGACCACCAGCACCAGGTCGCACCGGTCCACAATGGCCCTGATGCCGTCCTGGCGGTTCTGGCTGGCGTAACAGATGTCATCGGTGGCGGGCCCGCGCAGGTCGGTGAACCTGCGCTGGAGCACGGCGATGATGTCCCTGGTCTCGTCCACCGAGAGCGTGGTCTGGGTGAGGTAGGCGACCGGTGCGTCGGGGGGAAGGTCCAGTGCCTCCGCGTCGGCGACCGTCTCGACGATGACCGTCTGGTCGGGAGCGTGCCCGTAGGTGCCCTCGACCTCCTCGTGGTCCGCGTGCCCGACCAGCAGCAACGTCCGCCCGTCGCGGGCGAACCGGCGGGCCTCCTGGTGCACCTTGGCCACCAGGGGGCAGGTCGCGTCGAGCACGTCCAGCCCGCGTGCGTCCGCGTTCTGCCGCACCTGCGGGGAGACGCCGTGCGCGGAGAAGACACACACCGCGCCCTCCGGTACCTCCTGCTCGGAGTCGACGAACCGGACTCCCCGGCGCTGGAACTCGCGCACCACGTGGTGGTTGTGCACGATCTCCTTGCGGACGTAGATCGGCGCGCCGTGCTGTTCCAGCGCGAGGTCGATGATGGCTATAGCCCGGCGTACACCGGCACACAAACTCCGTGGCTCGGCCAGCAGGACCTGCTTACCGCCACTCATTCCCACTCCGTTCCGTGCCATGACGTCCGCGTCGGAACGCCTGGCTTGCGTTGCCGAACAGGGCATCCACACCGGTCGGTGGAAACCGAGTCCTTCTCAGGAAGTCTTGTCTGCTGTTGGGTGCCGGCTTAATAGCCGGTCTCGAAGTACGGCCTTGGGTGCCGCCCAGCGGCTACCATTCCGCAGGGTAGTCTAATCCAATCCTTACGCCGTCTTCTTTGGGGTTTTTCCTAAAGTCGAAGACGCTCACCCCGCGTCGTTGACACGACCAGGGCCGTCCCCCAGGATGGAATCCAATAGCTGCCACTCAATTTCGGGGCGACTCAAGATTCCGGGTCGTGATGGTGGCTCTGCGTTTCGCAGTTGAATCACGTATCCTCGCCAAAATCATGACGAGCACAGCGTAACGACCAAAGCGGGTCATTCGCCAACGTCGTCGGCATCCGAGCTCTGGAGGAGTGACCGTGTCAAATCTGGATGAACTTTCAGGTTCGCCTCAAACAGTGCTGGAGCCTCAGGATGAGGTAAAAGTAGTCGGCCAATACTACGACGACAAAACGGCCAGGCTTGTTCGCAAATACGGGCCTGGACCCAGGATTCACTATCATGTAGGTCACTACCCTTCCTCCAAATCGCCACTGGATGCCCACGATGCGACGCCGGATGCTATTCGCGGCAGCATACGGACTCATCAAGAGGGTTTGCTGCGGTATGCGGCCAAGATCTGGGGCGCTGAACACCGGCTGTCGGGGCGGATCCTGGACGTCGGCTGCGGTCTCGGCGGGGGCTCGCTCTTCTGGGCGCAGGAATACGGCGCCGACGTCACGGCGGTCACCAACGCGCAGGAACACGCGCCGATAGTCGACGGGTTCGCGCGGGAATGCGGTTTGGACGGGAAGGTCCGCGCGCTGGTCAGTGACGCAATGCATCTCCCGTTGGACGGCGGCCCCTATGACGCGGCAGTAGCAATCGAGAGCAGCGGGTATTTCAACCGCCCTCAGTGGTTCGAGCGTCTGTCGCACGTGCTTCGTCCAGGCGGGAGTGTGTGCATCGAGGAAGTATTCATCACACGCCCGCACGGGGCCGATGTGTGGGCCGAATACTTCTACACAAAACCGGCTACGGTGCGCGACTACACAGAAGCCGCGCAGGCTGCGGGTTTTGAATTGGTCGATGACGTCGACGCCACGTCGGAAACCTTGCCGTTCTGGGAGGAGAGTGCCGCCTGGACGAAGGCGGTACTGGACAGTGACAGCAGCCTTTCGCCGGTTGACCGCAGGAATCTGAGGATTTCCCTGCTGGCGAACCAGGCGCTCGGCGCTGAATGGGGAGCGGGGGGCTTGCGGCTGGGTTTCCTGCGCTTCGAGCTGAAGAAGTGAGCAGGGAACTCACGACGAGCAGAGAATAGCAGCCACGCAGGCGCTGGGCTGGGGTTGCCCAGCCCAGCGCAGCGGGTTTCCGTCCGCCTTTCGATGTGACTGCCGGGTTCCAGGGCGGTTGAAGGACTACGTCAGCTGTATCCACGTCGCCGACCATCTCCTCGACGCGTTCCCCGGCATGTGGCTCGCGGTCGACCCGCAGGACCTGCGGTGGCGTATCAACACGATCATTCGCGGGCTCACCGCCGGCGGGACTGAACCGCCGCTGGCCTCCCGCCACTTTCACCATGACACGGAGTTCTTCATGACGATCGAGCAGTCTCCCACTCACAGCGACGACGTCCGTAACGTGTACGACGGGTTCGGCCGGGTCTACGGCTCCGTGTGGGGCCCCAATATTCACTACGGCTACTGGGAGAACGACGCCGACGACAGCTCCGTCGAGGTAGCCACCGACCGCCTGACCGACCTGATGATCTCGGGTCTCGACGCGCGGGCCGGCCAGCGGGTCCTGGACATCGGCTGCGGCATCGGCCATCCCGCGCGACGGCTCGTCCGCGCTTCTGATGTGGACGTGGTGGGCATCACCATCAGCCAGATCCAGGCGGCGGAGGCCACGGAACACACGGCCGAGGCTGGGCTCGCCGACCGGGCCACGTTCCAGTTCGCGGACGCGATGGACATGCCCTTCCCCGACGGCTCGTTCGACGCGGCCTGGGCGTTCGAATCGATGTGGCACATGCCCGATCGCGGCCAGGTGCTCTCCGAGGCCGCCCGCGTCCTGCGCCCCGGCGGCCGCCTCGCCGTCGCCGACGTCATCCAGCGCGAGCCGATCAGCCCCGAGGGACGCGTGGTCCTGGACCACATCTGCGAGAACTACGGGGTGAGCTCCTTGGGCACGGTGGACGAGTACCGGACGGCGTTGGCCGCCAACGGTTTCGTCGACGTGGAGATCCGTGACATCACCGACAACGTCATCCGTACCCTCGGGCTCATGGCCGACGCCTTTGAGACTGTCCGCGACAAGCTGGCCGACGTGGTCGGCAAGGAACAGGCCGACTCGCTCATCGACTTCGTGCGTAGGTTCGGGTCCATCCCGGAGAGCGGCTACCTCTACCTGACCGCGGTCCGCGCATGACCGTGGGCGCCGTCCCCGGTTTTCAGCTCGGCGTCTGACGGTATCCGCACGAAGGTACCGGCCTGTTCGCCGCACACATCCATGGCCTGCGCCACGCCCTGGCGCAGGCCAAGTGGGCTGTCCTGACGCACATGGACCCCGACGGGGTGGTGATCTCCGCCGGACGGCCGGCCGAATCACCCGCGCCCGCCACCACAAGCCCGTAACGGCCCGCCAGTTGAACTGGCGGGCCGTTATGAAATGCCGTCAGGCGAGTGAGTTCTGCGGGGTCAACGTGTCGTCCAGATCCCACAGATCCCGACCGCCCGGATGCCCGTCCTCACTGCCGTACCCGCAACTCGGTCAACGCCCGAAGCGGAAACACCGGCCGGTGATGTGGCGGCTGCCCTGGCGCCAGAGTCAGACCCGGCATCCTGGCGGCGATGGCCTGTATCGCGATCTCCAGTTCCGCGCGGGCGAATCCGGCTCCGAGGCAGAAATGGATGCCGTGCCCGAAGGCGAGATGCGTGGCGGACCGGCTGTCCGGACTGAACGCGGCCGGACATGCGTGAGCGCGACTGTCCCGGCCGGCCGCTCCGTACAGCAGCAGCAGCCGGCTCCCCGCGGCGAGGTGGACGTCACCGACCACTACGTCACGGGTCGCGGTCCGGTACATGCCCGCCAGCGGGCTGTCGAACCGCAACCCCTCCTCGACAAGGTCCCGTGTGGAGATCTTCCCCTCGACGACCTCGGCCCAGCCGCCGGGTGACCGGAGCTGCTGGTAGAAGATCGTGCCAAGCGCCTCGGCACAGGTCATGTGTCCCGCGAAGATCAGTGTGGGGACCTGGACGGAAACCTCGTCGGCGGTGAGCGTGCGGCCCGCCTTGCCGTCGTGGAGCAGCTCACTGATCAGGTCGTCCTGCGGTGCGGCCAGCCGCTCCTGTACGAGTGAACGGGCGAACGCTCCGAAGTCCATCAGCCCGCGGGCGTATTCACGCAGCTGGTCAGGATCGGCGTTGCGCTGCGACATCATGAGTTCGATGCGTTGCTCGGACCACGTGCGGCAGCGGTCGAAGTACTCCTCCGGGACCCCAAGGCGCCGGCAGATCACCTCGAGGGCGTACGGAACGGCGAACGCCGAGATGAAATCGAACTCCGTCAAGGCCGCAGTACGCTCGACGAGGTCGGTGGCGATCGCACGGATCGTGGGTTCGAACGCCCTGACCCTGGCCGGCGTGAACCCGGCGTTGAGCACTTCCCTGACCCTGGCGTGCTCGGGAGGGTCGAGTGAGCCGACGGCCACCGCATCAGCGCCGCGCCAGGTGCGGAACATCCGACTCACGTCCTCGGGCAGCGTGACCGCGGGACGAGGATTGTGGTCACGCGCCGAGAAGCTCCGGTCGTCCCGCAGCACGGCAACCATGTCCTCGCGCCGGGTGACGCACCACGCGCCGAGCAAAGGAGCGTAGAACACCGGCTCCGCATCTCCGATGTCGGCCAGGAATGAATACGGGTCGTCGCGATGTGCGCCATATGGGTCGAACGGCCTGCCTTCATGCAATTGACCAGAATCCACCGACGTAGCCATCTCGCCTCTCCAGCTTTCAGTAAACCATTCCCGGCAATGATCAGTGACGTTGCGTGATATCGCTCGGCCTGCCGGGGCCGAGGCAGACCTGCTCGGCCTGAGAGTTATTCGGCAATCTTGGCACAGTCGACCCGGTCAAAGTGTGGCAGTTCCTCGCCGTTCCATTTACGTGGTGCGTCGGGGGGAAGGTCCGGTGCCGCCGCGTCGGCAACCGTCTCGACGATGACCGTCTGGTCGGGAGCGTGTCCGTAGGTGCCCTCGGCCTCCTCGTGGTCCGCGTCCCTGGCCAGCGGCAACGTCCGCCCGCCACTCATTCCCACTCCGTTCCGTGCCATGACGTCCCAGTCGGAACGCGTGGCTTGCGTTGCCGGACAGGGCATCCACGCCGGTCGGTAGAAACCGAGTCCTTCTCAGGAAGTCTTGTCTGCCGTCGAGTGCCGGCTTAATGGACCGGACTCGAAGTACGGCCTTGGTGCCGCCCAGCGGCTACCAATCTTCAGGGTAGTCTAATCCAGTCCTTACGCCGTCTTCTTTGGGGTTTTTCCTAAAGTCGAGGATGCCCACGCCGTGTCGTTGACACGACGGGAGGGGTCGTTCAGGATGGCGGACGGAACGATCACGTGAATTCCGGTGCATCACTCCAGGTTCAGATTGTGCGTAGACGCCGGAGTTGCCTACGTATTGACCTGTTGTGATGTCGGGTGATCATGAGCTTTGCGCAAGCGTTCGTCTATCGACAGTTCGCCGAGGTGTCACCGCGCGGCGAGGTGGGGCAAGGGCTGAGAAGGTATTTACGCAACATATCCAGCACAGTGATTTTCAGTGGTGCAATTCGCGAACCCCATGCGCGTAGGTTCTGACCAGGAATTGGGAAGGCGCGCGACCGGAGGAGAATCCCGATGAGCGCACTCGACACCTCGTCGACCGAACTCCAAGCCTTCCTGTCGCCGAGGATGGTGCAATCCACGGTATCGCCCGTGATGCGGCAGCAGGTTTCCGCACTGGAGCCGACCCTGGCCCGGATCTGCTCTTACCACCTCGGTTTCATCGACGAACACGGTGACCCCGGCAGTGCGGAGGGCGGCAAGCTGACCCGTTCCGCCCTCATGATGCTGGCGGCTGTTGGAGTCGGCCTGCCGCCGGAGGACGTGCGGTGCCAGGCGGCGGCACTGGAGTTGCTGCACAACTCGACCCTGATCCACGACGACATCATCGACGCGGACGAGCTGCGTCGCGGCCGCCCGGCCGCGTGGAAGGTGTTCGGCGCCAGTCTGGCCATCCTGGCCGGGGACGCGTTGCAGGCTCTTGGGCTGCAAATGGTCGTCGACGACCCCGGTCCCGGCCGTGCGGAAATCTCCAGCGTGTTCGCCGAAGCCATCGGTCTGGTTCTCGCGGGCCAGGCTCGCGAGCTCACCGTCCGGCTGGGTCCGGGCACCGGCATCGCGGAGTACGACCGCATCGTGGAGGAGAAAACGTCCGCGCTGCTGGAGTGCGCACTGGTGACGCCCGCACTGCGGGCGGGTAAACCCGAGCACGTCCTGGCTGCCCTGCGCGGCGCGGGCAGGCATTTGGGCCTCGCTTTTCAGATCTTCAACGATGTCGAGGACATCTGGGGCGACCCCACAGTGACCGGCAAGCCCGTCCGGAGCGACATCCTGCGGCGCAACCCGACTTTTCCGGTGCTGGCGGCCTTGTCCGTCGACAGCCCGGCCGGCGAACGACTGCGCCGGCTGTGGCACGCCGACGGCACCACGGAGGCGCACCTCCAGGAGATGGCCGACCTCGTCGAGGAATCCGGTGGCCGGCACACGGCCGAGCAGCTGTCCCGCAGCCATCTGGACTCGGCTCTGGAGTACCTCGGACGAGCCGAGCTGTCCCCGGCCGCGTCCACGGAACTGACCGCCTTGTTCGACCGCATCGTCAATCGCACGCCATGACCCGTAACTCCCGACAGGGACGGCATCTGGATCGGAGTACATGATCATGGCCAGCACCCACGACAGCCCGGCCCCGCCCGTCATCCGCGGTCGAAGCACACCGGGGCGACGAGTTCCAGTACATCGTGATCGTCCTCGACCAGGTGGTCTGAACCTCGATTCCGGCGGAGGCCGTCAGTGAGTACCCCAGCTCAATTGCCTTTCGAGCAGACGAATGTGCTGCAACTCGCGCCAGGGCTGCGCACGCTCCAATCCCAGGGCGCGGTCCATCGGGTTCGTACTGCCGAGGGCGACGAGGCGTGGCTGGTCACCGGTCATGCCCAGGTGGCGCAGTTGCTCGACGATGACCGGCTCGGCCGCTCCAATCCCGATCCGGAGGCCGCGGCGAAGGACAGCGGGTCGGCGCTTCTCGCCAGCCTGCTGGGCGACTTCGCCACCGACCACGCTCGGTTGCGTGCGCTGCTGGAGCCGCACTTCTCACCCGAGCGGATGCTGGCGCTGCGGCCCCACGTCGAAAAACTGACCGGGCGACTCCTGGACGAACTGGCCGGGCAGAAGCCACCGGTGGACCTGCGCCAGACGTTGGCGCTGCCGCTGCCGATTCAGGTGATGTGCGAGTGGTTGGGCGTGCCCCAGGAGGACAAGGACCAGTTCGGCAGCTGGACCCAGGACGCCGCCAACGTCGGGGACCCGGTCAGGTCCAAGCAGGGACTGGGCGAGTTGTTCGGCTATTGCAGGCGACTCGTCGCGGACAAGCGGCAAAATCCTGGCGATGACGTGATCTCCAGGATCTGCGCGACCGAGGGGATCACCGACAACGAGGTCCTCGGGCTGACGGCGTTGTTGCTGTTCGGTGGCTATGAGACCACGGTGGCCCGGATCGGCACCTGTGTGTCGCTGTTGTTGGCCAACCCCGAGCAGTGGCAGGCGTTGCTGGACGACCCGGGCCTCGTCCCCGGCGCGGTCGAGGAAACCCTGCGGATGTCGATGCCGAACCCGCACAACGGTGGCATGCCCCGTTATGCGCTGACGGACTTCGAGATCGACGGAGTCACCATCCGGACCGGCGACTTCGTGATGCTGAACATCATCGCGGCCAACCACGACGAGACGACCTTCGCCGACCCCGGCCGGATCGATGTCGCTCGCGACACCACGGGCAGCCTCGTATTCGGGCGCGGCGCGTACTCCTGCGTCGGCGCGATGATGGCCCGGATGCAGCTACAGGTGGTGCTCACCCAGCTCGTCGCGCGATTCCCCACCATGCGTCTGGCTGTCGGTGTAGAGGAGTTGGGGCTGCGCCACAACACGCTGATCGGCGGGTTGATCCAACTTCCGGTGACATGGTGATTGGATCCTGATGCTGCATAAAATATCTACCGGCGTCGTCACGAAGAGCCCGGATTCAGCCCGCGCGTATCTCCTGTTGATGCGGCTGGACAGGCCTACGGGGTACGTGCTCTACCTGCTTCCAGGGCTGTGGGCTGTCGTCCTCGCCTCCGGGCGACGACCAGACCTGCTGACGGTGGTGGTTGTCGCTGTCGCCGCGGTGCTGGTGCGCGGCTTCGCCTGCGCGGTCAACGATGTGGTCGACAAGGACATCGACGCCCGAGTCGCCCGCACCGTGTCGCGTCCTGTCGCGTCGGGGACGATCAGCGTCGGGAACGCACTCCTGTTCGCCGCCGCACAGGCCGTGGTCGCACTGCTGGTCCTGGCGGTGGCGAACGTGGAGACAGCCCTGGTCGCCGCGGCCTCGTACCCGTTGATCGTCGCGTACCCCTTCATGAAGCGCATCTTCTTCTGGCCCACGGCGTTCCTGGCGCTGGTGATGAGCTTCTACGTGTACGTCGGCTGGACGGCGGCGACCGGGAGCGCCGACTACCCGCTCGAGGCGTACGGCCTGTACGCCGGCGGGGCCTTCTGGACCCTGATTCACGACGCGATCTACTCCCATCAGGACAAGGAGTACGACCGGAAGATCGGTGTCAAGTCTTCCGCTCTGCTGTTCGGCCAGGCCACCAAGGCGTGGCTGGCGGTTTTCGGCGTGCTCAGCGTCGGCGGCGTGCTGTGGGCCGGTTCCCAGACGTCGATCGGGTGGGCGTTCTACCTGATCGTCGTGGGCGCGGCAATCTTTCTGTCCTATCTGGTCGTACGTGTGGACCTGGACGATCCGAAATCGTGCTGGGACGCCTTTGTCGCCAACACCTACTTCGGTTGGATCATTCTCGCGGCCGTGGTCGCCGGGCAGTTCACATGAAGGATGAGCTACGGGTGACAGATTCGATGTGGCAGGGGAGTGGCGTCGACCTGGACGCCTATCTGACCCGCGTGGGCTACCAGGGCGACGTGGCTCCGGACCTCTCCACGCTGCGGGGTCTGCACGCCGCCCACGTCGACGCGATCGCCTTCGACAACCTCGACGCGGTGCTTGGGCGGCCGACGGTGCCGTTGGACCTGGACAGCGTCCAGGAGAAGATCGTGCGACAGGGCCGCGGCGGCTGGTGCCTGGAACAGGTCGTCCTGGTGGCGGCGGTGCTGGACCGGATCGGCTTCACGTTCTCGGCGTTCGCGGGCAGAACACGGATCCGCACCGGGAATAAATTCGGTCCCGCACTCCACGTCGCCCTGTGCGTGCAGCTCGACGACGAACGCTGGCTCTTCGACGTGAGTTTCGGTGCATACGGGCCGCACGTCCCCATCCGCCTCGCCGAGAACTCGCGGCTGGACGGCGATTGGCCCTTTGACCTGGTGCGGGAACCGAATGGTGAATATGTGCTGCGGTTCCTGCGGCCGGAGGGACCGGCAGAGCTCTACGGTTTCACCACCGACGCGCGCTATCCGTCGGACTTCGAGCTCCTCAACCATTTCTGCCTGACTCACCCGCGCTCGCCGTTCAACCACCGGATGGTCCTCCAGCGCACACAGCCCGAAGTGAGGCACCTCCTCGCCGGCAGCACTCTCACGGAAATACGTCCCGGGGAGCCGGCGATCTTCCGGGAACTCGACAAGGACGAGACGCTTTCCGCTCCCGAGGAGATCTTCGGGATCACCTTGGAACCGGGTGACGTCCAGGCGCTCAGGAAAATCTTGGACGGTCCGTGATGCGTACCTTGCTGCTGGACAACTATGACTCGTACACCTTCAACCTGTACCAGTTGATCGCCGACATCAACGGCCAGGAGCCCGTCGTCATGGTCAACGACGATCCGAAGTTGTCCAGCCTGCGGCTGGAGGACTTCGACAACATCGTCGTCTCACCCGGCCCTGGACGGCCGCAGAACCCCCGCGACGTCGGCCTCCTCGGTGACCTGCTGCGCCGCACCACGCTGCCCGTGCTGGGCGTCTGCTTCGGCCATCAGATGATCGCGCACCTGGCCGGAGCGTCGGTGGTCGCCGCGCCCGAACCGAGACACGGGCACCTCGCCAAGGTCTCCCACGAGGGAGATCCGCTGTTCGCCGGAATTCCGAGTGAATTCGTCGCGGTTCGCTATCACTCGCTGTGCGTGCGGGAGCCCCTGCCCGAGGAACTCGTCGCCACCGCCTGGGCGGACGACGGTGTGCTCATGGCGCTGCGTCACCGTGATCTGCCGCAGTGGGGCGTGCAGTTCCACCCCGAGTCGATCGCTTCCCAGTACGGGCGTGAGATCCTGCAGAATTTCGCCCAACTGACCCAACTGAACCAACTGACCCGCCGGACGCAGCACGGACAACGGCCGTCCGTCACCGACACCACCGCCGTCACCGCGCCGGCCGACGACACGCCCGGCGCGGTCGAGGAACTGGGAATCATCAGCACGGTCGTGCCGACCGCTGCCGATTCCGAGGCCATTTTCCTCAAGCTCTTCGACAACACCCCGTACTGCTTCTGGCTGGACAGCAGCCGGGTGGAGGAAGGCCTGTCCCGGTTCTCGTTCCTCGGTGACACATCAGGCCCGCTCAGCGAGATCCTGACCTACCGCACCGGCAGCGGGACAGTGGAAGTGCGCGATGCGAAGGGCGTCGACATCGTCCCCGGCAGCGTGTTCGACGTCCTCGAACAGCGGTTGCGCGAACGGCGCATACCCGACTCGGACCTGCCGTTCGACCTGACCGGCGGCTACGTCGGCTACTTCGGCTACGAACTCAAGGCCGAATGCGGGGCCACGGCCCGCCACACCGCCGAAACGCCGGACGCCATGTGGATGTTCGCCGATCGCGTCATCGCGGTCGACCACCAGGAGGGACTGACCTACCTGGTGGCCGTCCACGACGAGAAGACCCGGCGCGACGCGCAGGAGTGGGTGGAACGGACGTCCGCGCTCCTGATAGGCCTGAAACCGGCCGACGCCGAGCCGCCGCGCGAACCTGCCGCCGGCCCGCCCCCGAATGCCGAGAAGTACCTCGGCCGCGGCCGGAGCCAGTACCTGGCGGACATCACGGAGTGCCGACGGCAGCTGAACCTGGGCGAGAGCTACGAGATCTGCCTGACCAACCAGTTGCACATGCCGTTCCATGACGACGACACCTCCTTCTACCTGAGGCTGCGCCGGGCGAACCCGGCACCGTACGCCGCGCTCCTACGCCTCGGCGACGTCACGGTCTTCAGCTCCTCGCCGGAGCGGTTCCTGCGCGTTGAGAGAGACCGCACGGTCACCAGCAAGCCGATCAAGGGCACAGCTCCTCGCGACGCCGACCCGGTGCGCGACGCCGAACTGGCCGCCACCCTCGCCACGAGCGCCAAGACGCAGGCCGAGAACCTGATGATCGTCGACCTGTTGCGCAACGACCTGGGCCGGGTGTGTGAGGTGGGCAGCATCGAGGTCGACCCGTACCTGGCCGTCGAGAGCTACGAGACCGTGCACCAACTGGTCTCCACCGTTCGTGGACGGCTCGCCGACGGGGCCAGCGCGATGGACTGCGCCCGGCAGTGCTTCCCGGGCGGGTCGATGACCGGGGCGCCGAAGCTGCGCACCATGGAGATCATCGACCGCTTGGAGACGGAGGCCCGGGGTGTCTACTCCGGCGCCCTCGGCTACTTCGGCCTCTCCGGCGGCACGGACCTGAACATCGTGATCCGCACCGCGGTCCGCGTCGGTGACCGGTTGACCATCGGAGCCGGCGGGGCCATCGTCCTCGACTCCGACCCGCATGAAGAGTACGAGGAGATGCTGCTCAAGGCGGCAGCGTCGCTTCGTGCCTGGCGTGTGCCGACGGTGTCGGACGTGGGCGGCTCCCCACGATGAACACGGCGATGAACACAGCGACAGACCAGGGCGTCCGCCGGTGGTGGGACCCCGATGGCGGATGGTCGACGGCCGACGCCGCCGGGACGGTGCTGGTCATCGACTCCTGGCTCGTGGACGAGGGGCGGGTGCGGGGACTCGACCGGCACGCCGAACGCTTCGGAACGGCCTGCGACCGGTTCTCCGAACCGGGAGCGGAACAGACGAACCGGTTCCTGCGGGCGGTCGCCGAGTCGTTGCCCGCGCGAGGCCGATGGTTTCCTCGCGTCGAACTCGTGGAGATCGGGTCGGGAACGCGGCTGCGGATGTGGCTGCGCCCCGCGCCACCGCGCACCGCGACCGTCCGGTTGTGGACCGCGGCGGGACCCGACCGTCGTCGACTGCCGGCCGCCAAGGGCGCCGACCTGGACCACCTGGCTTCCCTGCGCGCTGCCGCGGCCACGGCGGGAGCTGACGAGGCGCTGCTGGTCTCGGCGGAAGGGCATGTGCTCGAAGGGGCGTCCACGAGCATCGTCTGGTGGCGGGGCGACACGCTGTGCGGGCCACCACCCGGCCCCGGCCTGCTCCCCGGGATCACCCGCGCCCTGCTCGGCGAGCTGGCCGGTACGGCAGGGCACCAGGTCGTCACCGAGCAGGCCACCGCGCCGGATCTCGCCGGCGTGCCCGTCTGGACGCTGAACGCCCTGCACGGCATCCGGCCGGTCACCGAGGGGCTGGGCCGGTTCCAGGACACGGACGCCGCGGCGGCCGAGCGCTGGCAGTCGCGCCTGGCCGCGCTCGCCGTTCCGGCCGGCGCCTCCCTGATTCCTGTGGTGAACCCATGAAGGAGGT
The DNA here is from genome assembly GCF_018035285.1 of Streptomyces sp. MK37H. Taxonomy (NCBI): domain Bacteria; kingdom Bacillati; phylum Actinomycetota; class Actinomycetes; order Kitasatosporales; family Streptomycetaceae; genus Streptomyces; species Streptomyces sp. MK37H. The sequence goes on from NZ_JAAAYH010000004.1 coordinate 31,610, forward strand.
TTCCCGATGACCGCGGCACGTGAAGAAGCCGAGTACGAGCGCGACTTGCTGGTGCAGCTGACGCGCCGCTGGGGGAAGCGAGTGGCCGTCAAGAAGGACGAGCTCGACCTCGACGGACACTTCGACACGGCGCTGCCGGACTTCCCCGAACACCTCGTCCCGGTGCTGGGCCTGCCGGGCGCCGACCGGCTCGACCGGGACGCTCGCGAGCGCATCCTGTCCGCGGCGTGGATCGCCTACAATGCCAAGACCGCGGCCATCGAGGACGAGATCATCCTGCCGGCCTGCCGACTGATGCTGCAGGAACGGATCCCCGTCCGCCGCGACGACGTCGCCGTCGACGCGCTGCACCAGACGATCATCGATGAGCATTACCACATCCTGATGTGCCACAACGCCGTCGGCGTCACCCGCAGGCGGCGCGGCCTGGAGGACGTGCGGTTCGCGCCGGGCGTCTGGTCGGTCGTCCAGGGACTGGACGCGGTCCGCGTCGGGCTGTCCGGGTTCGACCGCGACATCGTCGACATCGCGTTCTCCCTGGCCGCCGAGACGACGATCAGCGGTTTCCTCTCCACACTCGCCACCGCCCAGGAGATCCAGCCGATGAACCGGATCACCACCGATCTGCACCGGCGGGACGAGAGCGGACACGCGGTGGTGTTCCGCGAGTTGTGCGGCTCGCTCTACCGGAACCTGGACGGCGCACAGCGGCGGATGTTCCGCGAAGCGCTCGTCACCGGGCTGACCGCGTTCCGCTCCGCGGACCTGGACCCCTGGGTGACCGTGGCGGCCCAGGGCGGCTTCGAGATCGACACCAGTCAGTTGAGCGAGTGGGCCGCGTCACGTCCCGCGCCCGCGCGGGACACCGGACCGTTGCAGCTGCTGCTCGACGACCTGGGCATCAGCCACGACCTCGTCGAGATGGTCCAGCGCTGACCGCCCCGCACCGCCCAGCCATGAGAAGCGGACGGAGATCATGTTGACCCTCACCGGCGAAGCCGCCGCGCACTGGCGGACACTCGTCGCCCATCAGCGGCCGGAGTGGCCCAGCCTGGCTGAGCTCGGCGACGTGGCGGATCACCTGGCAGCCTCGCTCCCGTTGGTCACGCCACAGGAGTGCGACACGCTCACCGCACAACTCGCCCAGGCGGCGCAGGGCAAAGCGTTCCTGCTGCAGGGTGGCGACTGCGCCGAACGCTTCGACCGCCTCTCGACGCAGGCGATTCACAGCAAACTGCGCCTCTTGCAGCAGATGGCCGTGATCCTGACGTACGCGTCGGCGGTGCCGGTGGTCAAGGTGGGCCGGATGGCCGGGCAGTACGCGAAGCCCCGATCCCGGCCGACCGAGACCGTCGACGGGCGCACGCTGCCGGTCTACCGGGGCGACGCGGTGAACGGCATCGGCTTCAGCCAGGCCGAACGACGGCCGGACCCGGCCCGGCTACTTCGGATGTACGACGCTTCGCGCTACACCCTGGACGTCATGCGCGCATTCGCCCGTGGCGGCACCGACCTACGCCAACTGCACAAGGAGAACCAGGACTTCGTCTCACGCTCGCCTGCCGGTGAACGCTACGACGAACTCGCCAGTCGAATCGGCCAGGCACTGTCCTTCACGGAAGCGTGCGGCGGCGATCCGTCGCGCACCACGGAGTTGTTCGCCAGCCACGAGGGACTGCTGCTCGACTACGAGGCCGCGCTGACCCGCTACAACCCGCGTTCCGGCCGAAGGTATGCGGGCAGCGGCCACATGTTGTGGATCGGCGACCGCACCAGACAGCCCGACGGCGCCCACGTCGCCTACTTCGCGACCATCGACAACCCGATCGCGGTGAAGCTGGGCCCCGCCACCACGCCCGCGCAGGCGCTGGCCCTGATCGACCGCCTCGACCCCGACCGGCGGCCCGGCCGGCTGACGTTCATCGTGCGCATGGGGGCACACCGCGTGCGGTACCTGCTGCCGGAGCTCGTGGAGAAGGTCACGGCTTCCGGCGCGCCAGTGGTGTGGGTATGCGATCCGATGCACGGCAACACCTTCGAGGCGCCCAGCGGGCACAAGACCAGGCGGTTCGACGACATCCTCGCCGAGGTCGCCGGCTTCTTCGAGGTGCACGAGGCGCTCGGCACCCACGTCGGCGGACTGCACGTGGAGCTGACCGGCGAGGACGTGACCGAGTGCGTCGGCGGAGGCGCCGATCTGGGTTTCGACGACCTGCACCGCAGGTACGAGTCGGCGTGCGACCCGCGCCTCAACGGAGGCCAGGCGCTTGACCTGGCCTTCCTGGTAGCCGAGATGTTCAACCCGGGAGCGACCGGCGCCGTGGCGCCGGACGCAGCGGTGAATGCCGCGGCCTGGGGCGCAAGTCACAGCAATTCTCCCTCCTAGTCCGGCGCCCGGGGCTGAGGGGCGGCTTCGGGGCCGGCGGATCGGGCCTCATGTCCTCCATGATCGTGTCCTTCCAGATCAATGTCCGGTCCAGGAGCTCGCGGCGGCAGGTCCAGGACGGGTAGACCTCACCGACCACTCGCCGGTTGACGTCTACCCGAGCAGGGCGCTGTAGCCGTTCAGCGCCGGCTGCCCGCCGAGGTGGGCGTAGAGCACCTTGGCGTCCTTGGCGATCTCGCCTCGGGTGACGAGGTCGATGAGGCCCGCCATGGATTTGCCCTCGTACACCGGGTCGGTGATCATGCCCTCGGTCCGCGCGGCCAGCCGCATCGCGTCCATGGTGGACTCGTCCGGGATGCCGTAGGTGCCCGCGTGGTAGCGCTCGTCGAGCAGGATCTCGTCGTGGGCGAGCTCCCGGTCCAGGCCGATGAGCGACGCGGTCCCGCGGGCGATCCGCGCCACCTGGTCCCAGGTCTCCTTCGGCTTGGCCGAGGCGTCGATGCCGAGGATCCGCCGCGGCCGCCCGCCCAGCGCGGCGAATCCGGCGATCATGCCGGCCTGGGTGCTGCCGGTGACCGCGCACACCACGATGGTGTCGAAGAAGACCCCGAGCTGCTGTTCCTGCTCCGCCACCTCGAACGCCCAGTTCGCGAAGCCCAGCCCGCCGAGCCGGTGGTCCGAGGCGCCGGCGGGGATCGCGTAGGGCTTGCCGCCCGCCGCCTCGATCTCCGCGATCGCCTGCTCCCAGCTCTCCTTGAACCCGATGCCGAACCCGGCCTTCACCAGCCGCACGTCCGCTCCGGCGAGCCGGGACAGCAGGATGTTGCCGACCTTGTCGTACACCGCGTCCGGCCAGTCGACCCAGCTTTCCTGGATCAGCACGCACTTGAGCCCCGCCCGGGCCGCGACCGCCGCGACCTGGCGTGTGTGGTTGGACTGCACGCCGCCGATCGATACGAGCGTGTCGCAGTCCTGCGCCAGGGCATCGGCCACGAGGTACTCCAGCTTGCGGGTCTTGTTGCCGCCGTAGGCGATGCCGGAGTTGCAGTCTTCGCGCTTGGCCCAGATCTCCGCGCCGCCCAGGTGCGTGGTCAGGCGCTCCAGGCGGTGCACCGGCGACGGGCCGAACAGCAGCGGGTAGCGGTCGAAGTCGTTGAGAGACAAGAGGATTTCTCCGATCAGTGAACGCCGAGCCTGCGCCGCGCGAACACCACGCAGAACAGGCTGAGCACGGCCAGGAACATCAGGTAGAAGGTGGGCGCGAGCTTGGTGCCGGTCACGTCGACGAGCCAGACGATCACCAGCGGCGTTGTGCCACCGAACAGCATCACGGCGATGTTGTAGCTCACCGCCAGGCCGGTAGCCCGGTTGGTGACGGGGAACAGCTCCGCCATCATCGCGGGCAGCGGCGCGAAGTAGCCGGCCTTCAACACGCCGACCAGGAACATGACGCCGAGTATCACCGCGAAGCCCGGGGCGGCGACCAAGAACGCGAGGCTCGGGTACACCAGCGCGAGGATCAGCGTCGCGAAGATCAGCATGATGCGGGTGCGGCCGAACCGGTCCGACAGGTGACCCACCACAGGAGTCAGGCCGGTCAGCACGACCCCGGTGACCAAAGTGGACGCGAATCCGGTCGACGCCGGCAGGTCCAGCTCCTTCACCGCGAAAGTGGGCATGTAGGTGATGAAGTAGCTGATCGCGGTGGACACGGCGAGCGCGCCCATGGCCACGAGGATGCGGTCCTTCTGGGTGCGGAACGTCTCCTTCACCGGCGCGCGCTCCTGGTCCGCGGTCTCGACGAACTCACCGGCCTCGCCGACGTAACGCCGGATGTAGTAGCCGACCGGGCCGATCAGCAGACCGAAGAAGAACGGGATGCGCCAACCCCACGACTCCAGCTGCGCGTCGGACAGCGTGGCCGTGAGCACCGTGCCGAACGCCGACGCGAGCAGCGTCGCGAACCCCTGGCTCGCGAACTGCCAGCTGGCCATGAAGCCGCGCTTCTCGGGCATGTGCTCGACGAGGAACGCGGTGGCGCTGCCGAACTCCCCGCCCGCGGAGAAGCCCTGGACGAGCCGGGCGAGCAGGATCGCGATCGGCGCGACGAGCCCGATCTTCGCGTACGGCGGCGTGATCGCGATGAGCAGCGTCGCGACCATCATGAGCCGGATCGACACCATGAGCGCACGCTTGCGCCCGGCACGGTCGGCATATCTGCCGAGCACGAGTGCCCCGATTGGACGGACCACATAGGCCACCGCGAACGTGCCGAGCGTCAGCAGCAGCGACACGGTCTCGTCGGCGGTGGGGAAGAACTGTTTCGAGATCGTCGCGGCGAAGAAGCCGTAGACGAGGATGTCGAACCATTCCAGTGCGTTCCCGATGGACGCGGCGACGATGACGCGGTGCACCTTCACCGGTGCTTCGGGGGCGACTGTCTGTGTGGGTGCGGTCATGGGTGACTCCTCACGGGAGAGTCCTCGCCGAGGTCCCAGAACAGGCCGGCCATGATGCGCAGGCTCTCCCGCGCCACGGGGGCCAGCAGGTGCTCGTCCGGGGCGTGCTGGGCGCAGGCGGGGTAGGAGTGCGGGATCCAGAGCGTGCACAACCCGAGCTCGCCTGCGAAGGCGTCGTTGGGAAGGCTGCCGCCGAGGTTCGGCAGCAGCGCGGGTTCCGTGCCGGTGGTGCGGCTGATCGAGCCGAGCGCCCAGCGCACCCAGGGGTCGTCCGGATCTGTCCGGGTCGGCGGCATGGTCGGGCCGACCTCGATGTCGACCATGGGAAATCCGTGCTCGTCCAGGTGCTCACGGAGGACGACGCCGAGCTTGTCGACTTCGGTGCCGACCACGGACCGGAGCTGGCAGTGCGCGTGTGCGCTGCCGGGAATGGCGTTGACCGGGTTGTCCGGGTTGCCGGCGGCGAGCGAGAGCACCTCGATGCTGTTCCAGCCGACGAGGCGCTCGGCCGGGGTGAGACCGGGTTCGCCCCAGCCGTCGTCGATGGGCGGATCGTCCGGTCCGCCGCCGACCGCGATGTCGCGCAAGGCTTCCCGGACGTTCTCGGGGATCTCCCGCGGCCGCAGACCGGAGACGAGTATGCGGCCCCGCGCGTCGACGATGGTGGCGAGCGCGCCCGCCAGCACGGTCGCCGGGTTGCGCAGCAGACCGCCCCAGTTGCCGGAGTGGTAGGAGCCCTCGCGCAGGTCGACCCGCAGCGTGAACGGGGTGGAGCCGCGTGAACCGAGGAACAGCGTCGGCCGCTCCGCGGCCACGCGCGGCCCGTCGGACGCGATCAGCACGTCGGCGGCGAGCTCGTCCCGCAACTGGGCGCAGACCGTGCGCAGGCCCGGCGAGCCGGACTCCTCCCCGGTCTCGACCAGCACCTTGAGGTTGAAGCCGAGCCGGCCGCGCACGCGGAGCACTTGCTCGAGTGCCGCGAAGTTGATTGTGTGCTGGCCCTTGTTGTCGGCCGTGCCGCGGCCGTACCAGCGGTCGCCCTCGACCACGACCTGCCACGGATCGAGGCCGGGCCGCCACCGTTCCGGCTCGCCGAGGACGACGTCGCCGTGGCCGTAGACCAGCACCGTGGGCATCTCACCGTCCTCGTGCCGGGTCGCCACGAGCAGCGGGTAGTCGCCGGCGGGGTTGTCGAGGACGCGCGCCTCGCAGCCCAGTCGGCTGGTGAGCGCCGGGGCCAGTTCGTCGGTGAGGTAGGAACGCAGCACCCGCGCCCGCGCCTGGTCCTGGCTTTCGGTCGCGAACGCGACCCGGCGGCCGAGGTCGGCGAGGAATTCTCCGGAATCGTAGTATTCGGTGGCACGATCGATCACGGCAGCACGGGTCATCATTACCCTTAACATCGGAAACGTGCAATTTACAATGCGTCCGGCCAGTGCGTCGAGTTTATGGAGCGACGATAGCGGGGACAATTGCACGTTTTCGAAAGGTGTATTGCCCTGGCGGCAACGGCTACGGCCGGCCGCTTCCCGATCATCACCCTCAGCGGACGCGCCTCGCGCTGCAGTACATTCTCAGAATGCATCTCCTGCCCACGTCGCTGCGCTACTTCCTCGAGGTCGCGCGCACCGGTTCGATCAGCGAGGCCTCGGAGTGCCTGCACGTGGCCACGTCGGCGATCAGTCGGCAGATCGCGAAGCTGGAGCAGGACGTCGGGGCGCCGCTGTTCGAGCGCCAGCCGCGGGGGATGGTGCTGTCGGAGGCGGGCGAGATTCTCACCGCCTACGCCCGGCGCAGCGCGCTCGAGGCCGAACAGGTGCTCGCCGACGTGCACGGCGTCGATGCCCTGCACCGCAGTACCGTCAAACTCGCGAGCTCCGAGGGTTTCGCTCGCGATTTCCTGCCGACGGCTATCACATCATTTCGGCAAAAGTATCCGGGGGTGCGGTTCCGGCTGAATGTCACCGGCCCAGCGGCGGCGACGCGGCAGGTGATAGACGGCACGGTGGACTTGGCCGTCACCTATAGCCTCGGACCGGAAGGGGGAATCAAGGTCGAGTATTCGCAGCAGCAGCCGATCTACGCGCTGATGCCCGACGATCATCCGCTGGCGTACCGGGAGTACGTCGAGCTCGCGGACCTTCTGGAGTACCCGCTCGCGCTGATGGACGAGGGGACCACGATCCGGCAGCTCTTCGACGTCTGCGTCGCGCTGGAAGGGCTGAGCTTCGAGCCCGCGCTCGTAAGCAACTACTCGGGTGCGCTGCAGAGTTTCGCGCAGCTACGCGGTGGGGTCACCCTGGTCGGTCCGCTGACGGTGCGGCGGCGGCTCGGTGTCGACCGCCTGGCGATCGTTCCCATCCGCAACCCGGAGCTGAGCCGCCGGAGCATGCAGATCCAGTCGATGGCGCGGCGCGCGTTGCCCGCGGCGGTGCGGGCCTTCCTCGCGCACCTGATCGAGCAGATCGGTGATGACCTTCTCATGTAGACGGATCCTTGGTGGCGACCCAGGCCGATGGGCGAAACTCCCGGCAACAGCGACGCGGCGTCCTGACAGCTCTGCGACGATGCCTTTCGCTCAGGCAGCCTGGCGGTACTCGTTGATCAGTCCGCCGAGGACGGGCCGCCGTTGGATTCGGTGGGCGGGATCGATGCCGGTCGCGTGCAGGATCTCCCAGACCGTGGACGGGGTGATCGGGTAGCCGAGGCGTGCGAGTTCGCCCTGTATGCGGCGGTGGCCTCATGTGGACGTGCGGCGGGCGGGTCCGCTCAGGTGAGGAGTTTCGCGAGCCGGGCCATCTCGGTGGGCGGGTCGATCACCGGCTGGATGAGGAGTTCGTCGATGCCGGCCTGTTCCAGGGCGGTGATGCGGGTGAGGAGGTCGTCGCGGGTGCCGACCAGGGCCAGGGTGTTCATCAACGAGGGCAGGACCAGGTCGCGGTCCTGCGGTGCGATGTGTCCGAGGTAGTTGGGGTAGAGCTTGGTGTGCCGGTCCGGTGCGGTGGAGGTGGTGCCGCGCCGGTCAAGGAGCCGCCGCACCGCCTCGCCTTCCTCAGGGCCGAGTTGCTCGGCGAAGGCGGGTGTGTCGGCGGCGAAGGCCAGTAGCGACATGACGAGGTGGCCTGTGGCGTCCCGGGCCGGGTCGCCGTGGGGGTCCTCGTCCTCGTCGAGGAGGTGGAGCGAGGTGACCACGTAGGAGTCCGCCCGGGAGTCCGTGTGGGAGTCGGGGTCATGGGGTGTGGCCTGGGCGGCGTGGCGGCGGGCGTCGTGCAGCGCGTGCCAGGCGGTGGGGTCCAGCAGGCCGAAGGAGATGAGGCCGGTGCCGCGGCGGCCGGCGACGGCGACGGCCTTCGGCCCGAGCGCGGCCACGACGAACTCGATCGGGTCGGCGGTGTTCACGTGTGTCCCGGTGTGCAGGAACCGGATGTCGCGGACCCGGTCACCTTCGCGATACTCCGTCGAACGTCCGGCGCACAGGTCCTGCAGTGCGGCGGTGAAGTTCTCCAGTCTGGCCGCCGTGGTCGGCCGCATGCCCAGGGTGCGACGGGCGGTGTTTCCGGTGCCGACCCCGCAGATGATCCGGCCCGGTGCCAGGGCGTTGAGGCTGGCCAGCCCGCTCGCGGCGGCCGGGGCCGAGCGCAGCGCCGGTGAGGTCACGCCGATGCCGAGCCTGATGCGGCTGGTGGCCTTCGCACACAGGCTCAAGGCGACGAAGGGGTCACCGTGGACCATCGGGGTGTCGTAGACCCAGAAGCTGTGCAAGCCCAACTCCTCGGCCCGCACGGCGAGGTCCTCCACGCCGGGGTGCGCGGCGACAATGACGCCCGTACGCATCAAGACCTCCAAGGTGTGCGGATGGAACCGAACGTGCTCAGCGTGGCAGTTCATGGCGCAGGGCCCGTAGCGCTTCACCTGTGCTTCATCGGTTGTGAGCTGGGGCTTTTCCTATGGTCAGCTGGCCCGGTGGTACTCGTTGAGGAGGCTGGCGACGGCTTGTCGGCGTTTGATCCGGACTGCGGGCAGGGGGACGACGTTCGGGTTGTCCTTGGGCGCGAGTTGGTCTCGGCCTTGGTGGGGCCGGTGGCTATTGAAGTGGCGTGGGAACGCTACGCCCTCACGGGTCTGCAGGTCGTCGATCTGCGTGCGGATCGATCGGCTTGACCTGCGGCGTCATCCATAAAGCGCTGTGAAATATTTCGGTGTTGCTCGCGAACCTTGCGAGAGGTATTGACGCCGCTCGCTGGTCCCCTAGCATCCAGGTTGCTCGATACTTCGACCCTTGTTCGATATCGCGAACACGCTAGAGCCTGCTCCACTCGCCCAGCAGGGCACCTCCGTAACGCCCACCGAAACGGCCGAGCCGTAAGGGGCACGCCGATCATGCATATGTCATGGCCTCATCAGCCCTGCTCCTGTCGTCGCGCGCCGGCGGCCGCCACCGGCCGCATCCAGGGCCCCACCTCAACCTGCGGCGGGCTTGCGCCACAACGATCAACTTCCGACGCGGGCCGGTGCGTTGCGCCGCGGCCCGAAGGCGCCGGTCGCCACCGGCCGGTGTGTCAGAAGGTCTTGCAGGGCCGGAAGCCGCAAGGGATCGGCCCCGGTGCCCACGGACCGCTACGAACCGCACCACATCGACAGTCCGGACAGCCTCTGACGGGGTCAACCGGAACCGCTTACTCAAGAATCAAGAGGTCCTCATGCGCAGAGGAAGTTTCAGCCGCAAACGTCTGTCCGTGGTGATCGCCGCCGCGGTCGCGGCCCTGGTCTCGTTGGCGGCGACGCCCGTCGCCAACCCGGCTCAGGCGGCCACCAGCGCGTGTTCTCTTCCGTCGACGTACCGGTGGACGTCGTCGGGTGTGTTGGCGCAGCCGGCGAACGGGTGGGTCTCGCTGAAGGACTTCACCAGCGTGGTGTACAACGGCAAACACCTGGTCTACGCGTCGAACGTGTCGGGATCGTCTTACGGCTCGATGAGGTTCAGTCCCTTCACGAACTGGTCGGACATGGCGTCGGCCGGTCAGACCGGGATGAGCCAGGCCGCGGTGGCGCCCACGCTGTTCTACTTCGCGCCTAAGAACATCTGGGTGCTGGCGTACCAGTGGGGCGCGTGGCCCTTCATCTACCGCACGTCGAGCGACCCCACCAACCCCAACGGCTGGTCCTCGCCGCAGCCGCTGTTCACCGGTAGCATCTCCGGCTCCGGCACCGGCCCGATCGACCAGACCCTGATCGGTGACGGCCAGAACATGTACCTGTTCTTCGCCGGTGACAACGGCAAGATCTACCGAGCGAGCATGCCGATCGGGAACTTCCCGGGCAGCTTCGGCTCGTCGTACACGACGGTCATGAGCGACTCGACGAACAACCTGTTCGAGGGGGTGCAGGTCTACAAGCTTCAGGGCCAGAACCAGTACCTCATGATCGTTGAGGCAATCGGTGCGAATGGGCGCTATTTCCGCTCGTTCACGGCCTCCAGCCTGAGCGGTTCGTGGACCCCACAGGCCAGCAGCGAAAGCAACCCCTTCGCGGGCAAGGCCAACAGCGGTGCCACCTGGACCAACGACATCAGCCACGGTGACCTGGTCCGCAACAACCCCGACCAGACCATGACCATCGACCCCTGCAACCTGCAGTTCCTCTACCAGGGCAAGTCCCCCTCCGCGGGCGGCCCCTACGACCAACTGCCCTGGCGGCCGGGTGTCCTTACCCTGCAGCGCTGACCTGCCTGATCCACGGTGATCGCGATTTGGCGCGGTCTACCGGCGCGTAGACGAGCGGTTTACGGCGTGGGCAACTTCCACCTGCTGACCGATACGCACCGCCTCGAGGGAACCCCAGTCGTGCGTCGGCTGGGGTTCCTCTCCTGTGTGAAGGGGCCGCCACGACCATCCCCCTGACACAACCCTCACCCAGAAACGGACATCACCGTACGAACCGCCCACTTAGGCAAGGCCGGGGGTGAAGCGGAAGGGGCCTACTCGGTAGGCAGCGGGCCCACATCGGGGCGGTGCTGGAATGCGAGGACGGCGAATTCGATCGGTTTGGGGCAGTGGCTGCGGCCCCGGTGCACTCCTATGGGTGGTTTCTCCACGTAGCAGTCAGATATGGGTGACGTGGAGAGAAGGCGACACGTCATGATGTTGGTTCGTCGAGGAAGGGCCTTTCATGCGCCATCGTGCTGTGTCTATCGCGGCCGTGGTCTGCGTGTGGTCTTCGACCGCGGCCGTGTCCATTGCCGTAGCTGCGGACGTTCAGGTTCCCGTCGGGGGCCAGGCCAGGTGGTGTCTGTCTTCCGCCGCGGCACAGGAGTTCGCGGCGGCCGGAAACGCGCTGTCCGCTGTTGCTCCAGCGGCCCGGAACAGGTTCGGGCAAACGCCCTGCGTGCGCTGGCCGATGCGAGGAAAGATCAGTCTCGGTCTTTCATCCGGCGCGTGGCCTTTGGACGGTGGGGCCTCCTTCACCCGGTCGGGGGACAGTCAAGTCCTGCAATTCACCAACGTGCACGGTGAGCTTGCAGACCGCAGGGTGGCGGCGTGGGCAGCTGTCAGCGGGGAAGCCCCCTCGTGACCGGCGGTCCGTCCTTCCCCGAGCCCCCTGAAGGTGGCCGACCGAGCTGTGTGAGGCGGCTCCTGCTCTGGGCGCAAGAGATAGGGCTGGCGTGCGGCGCTTCGGAACAGCGGCGACTGGCGGCCATGGGGCTGGATGTGCTCGCCGAGCGGATGGTGCCGACAGCAGACGAGACGGATGTGGCGTTGACAGCGCAGTGGTCTGCGTTCATCTGCCTGGTCGACGACTACTTCGACCGTGACCTGCGGGGAACGTCGGCTTCGCGGGCCGAGTCCGTTCTGCCGTGCTTGCTCAGCGTACTCGCGGGGGAGGAGCCGCGGCCGGACAGCACAGGTCCCGAGGTGGCGTTGGCCGACCTCTGGCGACGTACAGCTCCGCGGATGTCGCCAGGGTGGCGTGATCGGTTCATCGCCGACTACACCGACTTCAGCCGGGCCACGTGCGAGGAAGCCGTCCACCGCGAGCGGCGTCATCAGCTGCCCCTGGATACTTACGTGGCACTGCGCCGGCGGACCATCACGGTACTTCCGATGACGGACATCGTGGAGTGCACGGCCGCAGCTTCTCTGCCTGATTCACCTGAACTGCTCGAGCAGTGTGCTGAAGGAGCGGGTCTGTGGGCGTTGCGGTGCGCCGGCGCCGATGTCGTCGGCTGGACCAACGATCTGGCTTCCGCCGAGGCTGACCGCAGACGGGGTCAGAACAACCTGCTGACAGTGCTGGAACGCGAGCGGGGATGCTCCTTTGCCGAGTCGCGTACGGGGGTTGTGAGCATGCGAGACGCCAGGCTGCGGGACTTCCGCAGCCTCGCCCTGAGGCTTTCAGCCGGGCTGGGCGTGCCCTCGGCGGCACGCGCTTCCGTAGCCGCCTACACCGCGGCCATCTGCGACGTGGTGAACGCTTCTTTGTACTGGCTCGACCGAACCGGGCGGTTCGACGCCCAATGGCTTCCACCGCACGCTGTGTCATCCCAGCCCGGAGCTGAAGAGGGACGGCGGGCGTCACATGAGACCTCCTGAAGTCGGACACGTCCTGCCCGACTGGCCGGCCAGGCTGTTCCCACCCGGTCTCGGCATCGCCCGGGCTCGTCTGACGGATCGTCTGCTCCGGCGCATCGGGCTGGACGGTGCCCTGCGCGAGCCCTGCGAGAGCCGAGTACTCGAATCCGCCTTACTCCTTGCTCTTTTGGACCGGACCGGACGGTCCCGCGACTTTCGATCAGCGCGCAGCGGACTCGTGTGCTACCTGCATCAGTCGCACCGTCATGGCAGTTCGTGGGACGAGGCATTCACCGCGATCGTATTGAGGAAGCGGACGCGGGCCGCATCCGCCCATCGAGCTGCTGATGATTTCGCAGCGCGAGCACCGCGGTTCACCGGGCCGCGAAAGCGCCTGGTGTTCCAGGCCATTCTCGTCATGCTGGGCTCCGAACCTCCATCTGATGGATGTGAGCCGCTCCCGCCCCACGGTCTGCATCCGTGGGCATCGATACAGGTCACCGCGGCCAAGGTGGTCCTCGCCGACGCAGCGGCCCGATCGGACATGATCGGCAGCGAGGACGTAGCCCTGTTGCTGTCCACGCAGCGTCCCGGTGAGGTGTGGGAGGGCAACCTGCTCATCCACCTCCTTGTCCTGCACGCGCTGTCTCGTCTGCCGGGCAACGCCACCATCGTGAGGGACGGCATCCGAACCGCGCTGCTGCATCAGCGTGATGATGGCGGCGTCCCGTTCGTCACGGACACCGACACATGGACCGCCGTAACCGCTGGCCTTGCTCTGCGTACCGCCGGCGCCCCGTGTGACTCCCTTGATCGGATCGCTCAGCACGTGCAGCGGCTACAGCACCCGGGCGGGGGCTGGTCCTATACGGATCACGCCCGGCTGGCCGATACCGATTGCACCACGGTGGCCCTGGAATTCCTGCACGCGTCGGATCCGCACGCCTACCGCAACCCAGTCCAGTCCGGCATCAAGGCCCTGCTCTCCGTGCGCGGAGGGGACGGCGGGTTCCCCACCTACGCCGGCACTCCTTCAGAAGCGTGCATGACCGCCGCAGTGATCAACGTTCTGGCGACGCAGGGCTCCCGGTACCAGCACGTCATTGACGAGGCCATGGCGTTCCTTGCCGGCAGTCAGAAGCCTGACGGTTCCTTCCCTCCGGGCTGGAGCGACAGCCGGCTTCACACGCTCTTCCGCGCCCATCTGGCTACCAGGCCCTTCACCACGGGCAGGGCCCCGGTTGTGCGTGAACGAATCGTCCGGCTGGTGCGCTCGATCCAGAACGAGGACGGCGGCTGGGGAAAGGGGGACGGCGCACCGAGCGACGCCATCAGCACCGCCTACGGACTGATCGTGGCAGCCGGTCTGCCCGACCATCTTCCCGCCGTCCGGGCTGCGGAGTATCTGCTCTCGCAGCAGTATTCCGACGGCAGGATCGATGCCCCGCCTGACATGGTCGGGCCCAGGCCGCTCCCCTACCACGTTCCCGTGCTCTCCGACGCCTTCCTCCTCCTCTCGTGGGCGCACCTCACCCGTCGCGTCACTCCTTGAGGAGCCTGTCGTTCCAGGGCAGCACCGCAGTTCCTCCCACCTCGGAAGGACCACATGACCTCGCTCTTCCACCGCAGGCGGCCTCGGCATCCCCGGCGGGGACCGCTGATCCGGCCTGTCGACGCCTTCCACTCTGACCCCGCGCCTGCTTGGAGAACACCGTGCCTTCACGCCCCACGCCGGTAGACCTGACCATGCATCACATGGCCCAAGTCCATCCAACGATCGCTCAGACCATCGGAGTCGTGCTGCACCTCGAAGGCACGCCCCCGCCTCTCAAGGAACTCCTCGGCCACCTTCAGGCGAACCTGCACCGTTTGCCCCGCCTCACGCATTACCTCCACGGCCCAGGGCTCAAGGCCCGATGGCAGCACGATCCTGCTCCCGACCTGCACACACGCGTCATGGAACGCGTCATCCGGCCCGGTGAGGAAACCCTCGACGCGGTCCTTCAGGCACTGGTGACCCAGCCGCTGCCCACTCATGGCCCGCTGTGGGACGTTTCACTGATCACCGGCTACTCACCCGGCCGCTACGCCATCTGCTGTCGCGCACACCACAGCACCCAGGACGGCATGGGCCTCTTCCACACCCTCCAGACCCTGTTCGGCACAGCCCCTGCACTCACCGCCGAACCCGAACCCGAACCCGCCCCCGAACCCGAACCGCGCCCCGAAGCCCGCACCTACCTGGGCGCCATGCGCGACACACTGGCCGCCTGCGCCGCCAACGGCATCTGGAACGATCCCACGCATCCCCTCATGGGCAAGCGCGTCACCAGTTGGTCACACGTACCCACCCAGCGGCTGCGCACCGCGGCCATCCCCCGCGGCGGTGACACCAACGACGCCTTCCTCACCGCCCTGAGCGGAGCCCTGCGCACCTGGTGCTCCGAACACTGGCCACGGGGCGTCGGTAAACCGCTGCCGGCCATCACGATGGTCAATCTGCGCCGACCGGCGGAGCACGACCGACCCGGCAATCTGTTCACGTTCGCGCCCGCACCTCTGCCCTGCCACGAGTCAGCGGTCGACACGCGCCTCAAGCACGTTGTCGCCGCCACCAGAGCCGTCAAAAACCCTTCACGGCGAGCCGCCATGCGCGTGCTGATGGACCGCACCCCAGCGCGGATCTTTCACTCCCTGGCCACCCGGCTCACCACTCCCGACAGGGCGGCCATCAGCACCTCTTACGTCGCCCTTCACCGGCCACTGGCCTACCGGGACGACCCCGTCACCCGTATCCAGCCGTTCAACTGGCTCCCGCGTAACCAGCCCGCATCCATCGTCGCCTGTAGTTACAACGGCACCACCAGCGTCTGTTTCATCACCGACGCGGCCGCCCCCGGCCTGCACCAACTCCCCTCCCTGTTCGAAGAGGCAGTGCAGGAGCTCTCCACGCAGCCGGGAGGCGGGCAAACCCACCTCCCTCCAGAACAACCGACGGCACCCGGCAACGACGAAGTCCCGACCTCACCCACCGCGGCTGACGGCGGACCCCCCGTCGCCATCGACTTCACCTACATCAAGAACATCCTCGTCGATCAGGCCGCTCTGCCCCCGACGCCCATCACTCCTGAGGCGACACAGGTCCAGGCGGGCATCGACTCCATGGCCATCACCGTGCTCTCCATGACACTCGAGGACCGCCTCGGCCTTGTCATCGCCGAACGTGAGCTCGCTCAAAGGCCAACCGTCACCGCACTCGTAGATTTCGTCGCCCAACGCGCCGCCCCGCACGTCCGCTGAGCGCCGGCGGACCGCGCAACGGAGAGGACGCACATATGACGTATGACGGAACAAACTCCGTACCCACTCGACGCGACAGCCCATCGTCACCTGTAGGGGCGCGACTGATTGGGCTGGGGTCCTGGCTGCCATCCCGCGTCATCACCAATGCCGACCTCTCCCTCTCCCTGGACACCTCGGACGAGTGGATCCGAACGCGTATCGGCATTGCCACCCGACGTATGGCCGACCGTGACACAGCCACCAGCGACATGGCCGTAGAGGCCGGATCTCTTGCGATGAAATCCGCGGAAGCGGCCCATGCCGACGCCGTGGTGCTGGCCACCGCCACGCCCGATCACCCTGTGCCCAGTACCGCGCCGGTTGTGGCCCACCGCCTTGGCCTGCCCTGCGTCCCGGCCTTCGACGTCGGCGCCGGCTGTTCCGGTTTCCTCTACGCAACCACGGTCGCCGCAGGACTCATCCACTCCGGCACTGCCCGAACCGTCTTGGTCATCGGTGCCGAAAAGATGTCAGCCATCACCAACCCCACCGACAGAACCACGGCACCGATCTTCGGCGATGGCGCGGGAGCGGTCGTTCTGACGGCGGGCCGGGCAGAGGATGCGGGGACACTGGGACCGGTCGCATGGGGCAGCGACGGAGCGCACACCGAAGCGCTCTGCATCCCGGACGGAGGCTCGCGTCATCCCTCACCCGGACCGACAGCCAACGCCAATGGGCGGTACGTCCACATGCGAGGCAATGAAGTGTTTCGCCACGCGGTGCGCCGTATGAGTCAGGTGGCAAAGGAGGCGGCCTCGGCCACCGGATGGCGCCCCGAAGACATCGACCGGCTCATCGTCCACCAAGCCAACGCACGTATCGGCGCAGCGGTGGCCAACACCCTGGGCATTCCACCGGATCGTGTGCCGTCCAACATCAGCCACGTCGCCAACACCTCCGCGGCTTCCATCCCCCTGCTGCTCACACACGCCGCGGCCCAAGGGCAACTGACGGCAGGAAACCGAGTCCTCATGGCCTGCTTCGGCGCCGGGTTCACCTGGGCGGCCTCCACCCTGACGTGGCCGAAGAACCTCGAACCCCTCGCTGGAAACGGCGCCGCCCCCGGCTGTGCCATCGCGTAGCCCGCGCGGGAATGACGGGTGGTCCGTGGTGGCGACAAGTGCGGCAGCCGTGCGTGCGCGAGGTCGACATGTTTTTCGCGCGTCGAGCGGGTGGTCGCACGCGTCATGTCGATGTCCGTCATGAGCCTTGCCGCTCTTCCACCCAGGGCAGTACGCTCCCCACAGAATTGAAGTTAGTTCAACCTCCGTCTTTCATGCGCGATCCGGCGCCCGGGTCGCCGTGGGACGACGACCCTCACGGCTGTCCGATCCGACCGACCACGTGCAGCATCGCGCCAAGGGGAGCCGCACATGTCCACCCAGTTGACGGATCCTTCGCTGTACCGCCTGTCCGAGTCCGCAGCGAGGCGTCTACGACGGCCGCTCTTCGGCCACGTCATCAATAGTGAGACCGTCGCCTCGCTCGACGAGGCGACGATGTCCCGCGTGTGGATGGAGGTGGGGGCACCATGACGCCGACAGTGGAAGCCGACTGGGTGGTCGTCGGTGGTGGCAGTGCCGGGAGCGTGCTGGCGGCGCGTCTGAGCGAGGATCCGGCCAGCGAGGTCGTGCTGCTGGAGGCCGGGTGCGACTGGCGGTCCGCCGACGCTCCACCGCAGTTGCGCAGTATGAACGGCTGGCGGGCGTTGGACGAGACGGCCTGCGCGGAGTTCCAGTGGCCAGGTCTTACGTCACGGCGCAGCCGCGCCCAGGCGCCGCGGCCGCATGTGCGCGGACGGGGCCTCGGCGGTTCGTCGTCGGTCAACGGCATGATCGCCATCCGGGCCATGCCGGACGACTACGACCGGTGGGCGGCGTACGGCTGTCCCGGCTGGTCGTACGCGGACATGCTGCCGTACCTGCGACGCATGGAGAGCGACGCGGACTTCGGCGACCGCCCTCACCACGGCGATCACGGACCCATACCGGTGCAGCGGCTCGGCCGCGAGGACTGGGGCCCTGCCGACCACGCGCTCGCCGAGGCCGCGCTGGGACGTGGCCATGCCTGGTGCGACGACCACAACGGGCCGACGGGGACCGGCGTCTCGCCGTACGCCATCAGCTCCCGCGACGGTGCGCGGGTCACGACCAACGACGGATACCTCGAGCCGGCCCGACAGCGCCCCAACCTGCGGGTGTTCGGCTGCGCAACGGTGGACACGGTGCTCGTCGAGGGCGGCAGGGCCGTTGGGGTGCGGCTGCGCCGGGGGAACGAATGGACGGAAGTTCGTGCCCAGCACGTTGTCCTATGCGCCGGAGCGGTGCACTCTCCGGCGATCCTGCTGCGGTCCGGCATCGGGCCGGACGGCCCGGTGGCGGCGCTCCCGGTCGGTGAGGGGATGCAGGAACATCCTCTGGCGCTGTTCTGGCTGTACGCCCGGCCCGGGATCCATCCCGACGTCGATGCCCGGCAGACCAACTGCTGTCTGCGCTACTCCTCCGGACTGGAGGGAGCGGGTGAGAACGACATGATGATCGCCTCGATCAACCAGACGCTCGCCCTGCCGGACCCCGGCGACTCGCATCTCGTTGCGGAAGCCACCGGCGGAACCTGGGGCGGCGCAGGCGGCGGCCATACGGCGGGCGGTCCTGGCCTGCTCTGTCTGTGGGCGAACCAGCAGTTCTCGCGCGGTGTGCTGCGCCTGGCCTCCGCGGACCCCGACGTGCATCCGGTGATGGACCAGGATCTGCTGAGCCACCGCTCGGACCTTGTCCGGATGCGCGACGGCGTCAGGCACTGCGTGGAGTTGCTGCGCAGCGGACCGTTCGACACCGCCTTCGAGCACATCGCCATCGACATCACCGGCCGGGGCCTCGAGGCGCTGTCCGACGACGCGACGGTCGACCGCTGGCTGATGGAGACCATCGGCGACACCGGCCACATCTGCGGAACCTGCCGCATGGGCGCGCCCGACGACCCCCGTGCGGTGGTCGATCCGTCCGGCCGCGTCCTCGGCGTCGACGGGCTCTGGGTCGCCGACGCCTCCGTGTTCCCGGAGGTGCCGCGGGCCAACACGAACCTGCCGACCATCGCCGCCGCGGAACGGCTGTCGGACCTCATCCGCGGACGCCTCGTCGGCCCCATCGCGGGCGAGAGCGCCGTCACCCCAGCGTAGTCACGATCACGACCGATGCCGGAGGGCTCACGGCCGCATCACACTTTCCACTGGCCGCTGCGCCGCTGGTCATCGGTTCGTCGACGCTGCGGAACCGGCTGGTCGCCACGGCCCACGCCAGCGGTTTCGTACGGGACGGGCTGCCGGTTGGCGGCGACGCCGAGTACTGGGGCCGTCTGGCGGCCGGTGGTGCGGCGCTGCTGGTCTGCGGCGGTACGACGGTGGCGCCGGAGTCCGCGCCGCGGCAGGGGAACATCGTTCAGATCCATCGTCCGGAGGCGGTCGAGCCGCTGCGCGGGGATGGCGAGGGCACTCATCGCCGACCCGGACCTGCCGCGCCGCTGAATCGCACCTCCGGAGGGACCACCACTGTGCCCGCGGACCGGGTCGTCGTGGTGGGGGAGCGCCGCCCGCGGGGCGCCCTGGACTGCACCGCCCTGGACTGCGCCGCCTCCCTGGTACTGACGGTTGGCGACGCCGTGGTTCCGCGACGTGTGGCGCACGCGATCGCCGAGGGGCGGGAGGCCGCGGTCAGAGTCGCCACCGCTGTGCGACACCGTATGCCGCACAGACGTGCTTAACCATTGCGCCCGATCAAACCAAATTGATATTGGTTCAATATAGTTCAACCCATGGAGCGATGTTGAAGAACGAGGGCTCCTGCCACCTCAGCGTCGGCTCGTTTCGCTTGAGTACTACGCACCGAAGCCGACACCGACCTGCTACTGGCGGGAAGCGAGCGGGCACTCTGCAACTGGATTACGCCTCATGACGCTCGTCACGGTGGTGCCGGCATGATGCGGACAGGACGGGAGGTCCGGGTCAGGACGTACCCGGCCGGCAGCGTCAGCCTGGACGACTTCGAGGTGGTCGAGGTCCCTGTGCCCCGGCCCGGGCCGGGGCAGGTGCTCGTACGCAACACGTGGACATCGGTGGACCCCGGCCTTCGGCTGCGGCTACGTCCCGACGCGCCCTCCGGCTATTTCGCCGCCTTCGCTCTCGGCCGCGCCATGGACGGCATCATGACAGTGGGGGAGGTGGTGGAGTCCCGGGCCGAGGGCTTCGCCCCGGGTGACGTGGTGTGGCACGCCCAGGGCTGGCGCGAGTACGCCGCCGTGGACGCGGTAGCCGAGCAGCTCAGCGGACTCGGCACCCCATACGGTCTGGGTCTCGGCTGCTGCGGGGGCGGTGGGCAGCTTGGCCGTGCAGATCGTACGGCTCATGGGCAACCGGGTAGTGGCCAGCGCGGGCACCGACGACAAGGTCGACTGGCTGCGCGACCGCTTGGGCGCCGACGCCTTCAACTACCGGGTGGGGGAACGTCGAGGCGAGGCTGGGCGATATCGCGCCCGACGGAATCGACGTCTATTTCGACTCCGTCGGGGGGATCCATCTCGAGGCCGCCCTGTCACACGTGAGGAGGGGTGGGCGCGTAGCGATGTGTGGCTCGATCTCGGAGTACGAGTCCGGCTCGGCTGGGCCGCGGAACCTGTTCCTCGCGGTGTCCAAGGACCTGACCCTTCGTGGGTTCCGCGGGAGCGGCAACCTGCATCTCATGGGGCAGATGCGACGCCGGATGACCGGGTGGCTTCGCAGCGGCGAGCTGGATTATCGCGAGACGGTTTTCGCGGGTCTGGAGTCCGCTCCGCATGCGCTGACGGAGATGATCGCCGGCCGAACGGCTGGAAAGACGCTCGTCAGCCTCGGCCGACTCGATGGATGAGGTGTGCTGTGCCAGCGGTAGACGAACGCATCAGGAAACGCATCAGGAACAAGGTCGTGTGCGTGACCGGCGCCACCGGGGGACTGGGCACGGCCGCGGCCGCCAGACTCGCGGAGGAGGGCGTGCGCCGTTCAGAAATGCGTCGCTGCAGGTCGTAGGCGGCCTGGCGGGATCTGTGGGCGCGCTGGGTCCATGTCCAGGTGATCGTGTCACTGGTGTATCTGGTCACGCGGAAGCTTCTCGGTCTCAGGGGTGTCCAGCGCAGCGATAGCGGAAGATGTGAAGGAGTTAGTGCTGCGGCTGGCAGGGGAGCCTTCCTCGAGCACGGCACACGCCGCCTCCACATCGTCGGCGTAACAGCGCATCCGACCGCACAGTGGACGGCCCGGCAGGCCCGCAGCCTCGCTCTTGAGGTGGGCGTGTGCCTCGAATCGTTGCGCTTCGTGATCCGCCTCCCGGTGCTCGCTCAGAACAGTGCCAGGCCCTCGCCGCTGGTGTCCGCGATGACTGGCCGGAACTGGGCGGGGAGGTCGTCCACGCGGTCGGGACCGGCCGCGGCGGCCACGGCAGGGGCCGTCTCGGCCAACCAGACACCAAACCGCTCGGCCGCTTCGCGGTAGGGGACTCGCGCCAGGACGCGGTGCTCGCCGGAGGGGCAGAAGTCGACTGCGACAGTGAGCAGGCAGGAACGGGGCGCGTTCTGACTGCCCGTCCAGGACACGCGCAGGACACCGCAGGGCTCGCGCCCGCGGGGGGCGCGGTGGGTCGGGCGCAGCGATCGGCAGGCTATGTGGGCGGTCCATGCGGCGAGGTGTGGCAGGGGCAGGGTGGTGCGTGCGCGGCAGCCGGTGCAGCGGTGCCAGTGGCGAAGCCAGTGGTCGGTGTCGGTGTGGAAGAGGCGTGTGTAGCGGTTCGCCACGCGGATGTCGTTGCTGTACAGGTGGTCGGGACGTTCCTGTGTGTTGCAGGACTGGCATACGGGCGCGCGGACGTAGCCGTGTTCGTGGCAGTGGTCGAGGACGGCGGCGGGCGCGGTGCGGCAGACGGCGCACGCCCACCCGGCCATCCTGCGGGAGGTACCGGGCTTCCTGCTGAGCACCGAGTACAGCTGGCCTTCCAGCTCTCCGTTGTACAGACGCAGTGAGGCGGTGGGGCCCTCGGGGCTCGTCGTCTGCCGATCGTCGGCGTCTCGGGCCTGCCGAGGGCGGATGGGCGGCTCGGTGGCGGCTGCGCTTGCCTGGCGGGTCCGCACGGCGTGCACCCACTGCGTTTCGGCGTGCTCGGTCGCATCGAGCAGCCTGACCACGGCGCGCGGCAGCCACCACGTCCGCTGCGTCCCGTCGCGGGTCCGCTCCACGAGTATCTGTCGCCAGTCGATCCCCGCCAGATGGTACGGCCGGCCGACTTCACCTCGTGCTGCCCGCTCGGGGCCGCCCAGCTCCCGCAGTTCCCCCGTGATGCGCTGGCGCCAACGCAGCGGCGTTTCCTCGTTGCGCTCCTGACTCGGCGCCACACGAAACGGACCGATACGGACCAAGTCCTGCCGATCCATCCCCACCGCGTTCAGTTCCGCGGC
Organism: Streptomyces sp. MK37H; assembly: GCF_018035285.1. Taxonomy (NCBI): domain Bacteria; kingdom Bacillati; phylum Actinomycetota; class Actinomycetes; order Kitasatosporales; family Streptomycetaceae; genus Streptomyces; species Streptomyces sp. MK37H. The sequence goes on from NZ_JAAAYH010000004.1 coordinate 53,845, forward strand.
CGCCCGGCGCACCTCAACCTCCGGAACACTCCACCGACCGCCGCTCGCCCTCACCGTCGTCACCACATGGCTGCCGAGCAGGACGTACCCCACCTGGGCATGGGCAGGAGAGCAGGTGAATGCCCCAGAAGCCGTCGGCACAGCACTGTCGGCCGTCAAATCGACCCACAGAGCGTCCGCGGCACCCAGGGTGATCAGGCCGTCCGCGCGACCGGGCATGACACGCTCTGACATACCGACAGGCTAACGGCCTGCAACGCCGCAACGGGTCCCGCCGTGGGCGGTCGATGACATGTCGTCCCAGGCCTGGCCCACGGCGGGCCACCCCATCCAGCCGCTGTCCGTTGTCCGGTGGTCAGAGGTGGTCAGAGGTGGTCAGAGGTGGTCAGAGGTGGTCGGCGGGGTCGCCGCCGGGGGTGGGCCGAACTGCGTCCTGGCCTCGTTCAGCCAGGCCCTGGCGTGCCGGGCGATGTCGCCCGGCACGCCGGCACGGAGTCCGGCTACCGCGGAACGTATCGCCGCCGACGCACCGCTGTTCAGCCGGTGACCACGGGACACTCGCCTTCGCCCCGCTCGGGCAGGGCGGCCGCGGCGCTGTGCAGGAGGGCGATGGCTTGGGGGAGGAAGGGGTTGGGGTCGGTGGTACGCCGGGTGGCATAGACCCGACGGGTGTGGGTGGAGTCGGTGAGCCGGACGAGGCGGGTGCCGGATGCGTCGGGTGAGGTGGAGGTGTCCACGACGGCGAGTTCCGGTGCGATCGCCACCCCCAGGCCCTGCCGGACCAGTTCGTAGGGCAGGTTGTAGTCATTCGTACGGAAGAGCACCTCGGGCAGGAAGCCGCCGGCCGCGCAGATGTGGCGCAGGCAGTGAGCGGCGTCGGTGTCCTCGTGGTAGCTGATCCAGCGCTCGTCCCGCAGCTCGGCGAGGCGGATGTGCAGCCGTCCGGCGAGGGGGTGTTCCGCGGGGAGGAGGAGGTAGAGCGGCTCTTCCCGTACCAGCGTGTGTTCCAGGCCCTCGGGCCAGCTGTGCGGTACCACGCCGTACTCGAAGATCACGGCGAGATCCAGCCGCCCCTCCAGCACCGCGGGCACGGTGACCTGCGGGTCGCCTTCCTCGTAGCGGACGTCGACCTCGGGCCGATCGCGGAGGAACCCCGTCAGCACCGTCGGCACCAGCCGGAACCCCGCGGACCAGAAGCTGCCCAGCCGCAGTCGCCCTCGCTCGGCTGCGGCGTAGGCGCGCATCTCGTTCTCCGTCGCCGACAGGTCGGCCAGCAGCCGTCCCGCGCGCAGGGCGAGCTGGAGCCCGGCCGCAGTGGGGCGCACGCTGCGCGGTGAGCGCTCGAAGAGCGGGACGCCCAGGGCGCGCTCGACGGTGGAGATCTGCTGGGAGACGGCGGAGGGGGTGTAGCCGAGGCGCTGGGCGGCCGTACGGAACGAGCCTGCGGCGACCACCTCGCATATCGCCTGAAGCTGCGGCGGAGTCAGCATCAAATGAACTTAACACTCCGCATGGAAACGTTCATTCTCCCTGTTCTTGCCCGGGCCGCCGCCATCCCGCAGATTGGGCGTTCACCAGCCCCGCGCCGGTCCTCTGACCAGCGGCCCAGAAGGGAGGCCCCGTGCCCGGAAGGCATGCGCGAGCCCGCGCCACCGCACTTCCCCTCGCGCTCGCGACGCTGCTCACGTTGACCGTGACGGCCTGTGGCGGCACCGCGACAGTCAATCAGTCCAAAGTGCCCGAGCAGCGCGTCGACCCCGCACTCCGCGCCCTGCTCCCTCGGGACATTCGCGACAAAGGGTCCATCACTTCGGCTGTCGGCAACGACTACCCGCCGCTGTCCCTCCTGGACATCGACAACAAGACCGTCATCGGCGCCGAACCCGACCTCATTCACGCGGTCGGCCAAATCCTCGGCGTCCGCGTGCACCTGGTGCAGGCGAACTTCGACAGCATCATCGGCGGTGTCCGGTCCCAACGCTACGACGTGGCGATCCAGGCCATGCTCGACAAGAAGGAGCGCCAGTCGCAGGTCACGTTCGTCGATTACATGAAAACCAGCAGCTCGATCCTCGCCTCCGGGAAGGCCGCCGGGAACATCCGCTCCCTCACCAGCCTGTGCGGCAGCCAGGTGGCCGTCGAGCAGGGCACCTCGCAGGTGGACGATGTGGCGGCGCAGGCCGAGAAGTGTGCGGCAAACGGCAAGCCGGAGCTGGAGAAACTGGTCTTCCCCGACTCCGTCGGCTGCTTCCAGGCGCTGTCCACGGGCCGCGCCGACGCGTTCGTCGGCGGCACCCCCACCGTCGTCTACCAGGCGGAGATGTCGCACGGCAGGTTCCGCACGGCCGGTGAGCCGTACCGCTTCCTGCCCTACGGAATCCTGATCAACAAGGAGGAGCCGACCTTGGTACGGGCTGTCCGCGGTGCCCTGCAGAAACTTATCGACAATGGCACCTACGCGAAGATCCTCAAGCAGTGGAACATCAGGTCCGGAGCCCTGAAGAGCGCCACGGTGAACGGGGGCGCGGCATGACCGAGACCCTCATCCGGGCGGACTCCGGCGACGCCGCCGAGTCCCCGCGCCCCGTCCCGCCGCGCCGTCCGGGGCAGCGCGTCGCCGCGGTCGTCGTGGCCTTCCTGCTGGTCTTCCTCCTGGAGGGCTGGATCACCAATCCCCGTATGCAGTGGGGGACCGTCGGTGAGTTCCTCTTCTCGCCGGTGATCATGGAGGGGCTGCGGACCACGCTGCTGCTGACGTTCCTCGCCATGGCACTCGGCATCGTCGGCGGTGTCGTCCTCGCCATCCTGCGGATGTCCGCCAACCCGATACTCTCCCGGCTCAGCTGGTGCTACATCTGGCTCTTCCGCGGCACCCCGCTGCTGGTCCAACTCCTCTTCTGGTATTTCCTCTCCGCGGTCGTCCCCACCATCGGCCTCGGCATCCCCTGGGGGCCGACGTTCGTGCAGGCCGACACGAACGACCTCATCACCCAGCTCACCGCCGCCGTCCTCGGCCTCGGGCTGCACGAGGCGGCGTACATGGCCGAGATCGTCCGCGCGGGCATCACCTCCGTCGACGACGGCCAGAACGAGGCCGCCCAGGCGCTGGGCATGTCCCGCGGGCAGACCCTGCGCCGCATCGTGCTACCGCAGGCACTGCGCATCATCATCCCGCCCACCGGCAATCAGGTGATCTCCATGCTGAAGACCACCTCGCTGGTCTTCGCCATCGCCGTGCCCGAACTGCTGACCTCCATCCAGGGCATCTACTCACGCAACTTCCAGCAGGTTCCGCTGCTGGTCGTCGCCTGCTTCTGGTACCTCGTGGCGACCTCCGTGCTGGGCGTCGGCCAGTACTACCTGGAACGGCGCTTCGGCCGCGGCACCAGCCGCGACCTGCCGCCCACCCCGCTCCAGCGGTTGCGCGCCACGGCCCGGAACCACCGTAAGGAGAGCGCACGTTGACACCAGCCGTGATCAGAGCCGAGAGCGTGCACAAGAGCTTCGGCCGCACCGACGTACTCAAGGGCATCGACCTGACCGTCGCCCCCGGGGAGGTGATGTGTCTGGTGGGCCCCTCCGGGTCCGGCAAGTCCACCTTCCTGCGCTGCGTCAACCATCTGGAGACCATCGACCGGGGACGCCTGTACGTCCGTGACGAACTCGTCGGCTACGAAGAGCGGGACGGCAAGCTCCACGAGCTGAGCGAGAAGGCCGTCTCACGACGCCGCCAGGGCATCGGCATGGTCTTCCAGCGCTTCAACCTCTTTCCGCACATGACCGCGCTGGAAAACGTCATCGAGGCCCCCGTCCAGGTCAGGAAGGTGCCGAAGAAACAGGCATGCGAACGCGGCGCGGAACTGCTCGACCGCGTCGGCCTCGCCGACAAGGCGGGCAGCTACCCCGCCCAGCTCTCCGGCGGCCAACAGCAGCGGGTGGCCATCGCCCGCGCGCTGGCGATGAAGCCCGAACTGATGCTCTTCGACGAGCCCACCTCCGCGCTCGACCCCGAACTCGTCGGAGAGGTGCTGGAGGTGATGCGAGCGCTCGCCGACGACGGCATGACCATGGTCGTCGTCACCCACGAGATGGGCTTCGCCCGCGAGGTCGGCGACTCGCTGGTGTTCATGGACGACGGAGCCGTCGTCGAGACCGGCCCGCCGGCGGACGTGCTGAGCGACCCGCGCCACGAACGCACCCGCGCCTTCCTCAGCAAGGTTCTCTGACCACCTCGCCGGGATCTCTGACCTCCCCGGCAAGGTTTCCGGCCGTCGGGCGTGCTCTCCGACCGCCCCACACCTGACCGTCACCGAAGGAGTCTCCATGACCCGTGCCCTCGTCATCGGCGCCGGAGTGATAGGCGCCGCCACCGCCCACCGCCTGGCCGAGGCAGGTGTCAGCGTCACCGTGCTCGACGCCGGCGGCCGCACGCCGGGCACCTCCAGCGCCACCTTCTCCATCGACGTCACCCATCTGAAGACCCCCCACTCCTACTTCCTGCTCAACCGGCGCAGCGCCGCGCTCCACCGGGAGCTGGAGCACGAGATCCACGCGGACACAGGAGCCGTCGGCTGGCGCCATCCCGCGCCGCTCGTCCAGTGGGGCCACACCGAGGAGGAACAGCGCATCCTCCGCGCGCGTGCCGAGCGCCTCGCGGGCTGGGGGCACCCCTGCCGCACCGCCGACCCCGGCGAGCTGCGCACTCTCGCACCTGCCGTCGACCCCGCCTCCTGCCGCGCCGCCGAACTCGTCGTGCACGACGACGCCGCCTGGTACGACGCACCCCTCCTCGCGCGCACCCTCCTCGACCGGGCCGCGGCGCTGGGCGCCGACATCCGCTACGACAGTCCCGTCACCGCCCTGCTGCTGGTCGGTGAGCGGGTACGCGGCGCCGAGGCACGGGGCCGGCGCTTCGAGGCCGACCACATCGTCAACTGCGCGGGCCCCGACGCCGGGCGCATCGCCGAACTGGCCGGGGTACGGCTGCCGTTGCGCCAGATCCCCGGTCTGGTGGGCGAGTCCGTCCCGCTCGCCGAGCCGCTGCGCGCCATCGTCGCGACCCCCGGCGTCGATCTGCGCCCCGCCCCGGGCAACCGGGTCTGCGCCATCTCCTGGCCGGTCGACGCCCTCCTCGCCCCGACCGCGTCAACTGATGTGCCGCCCGAAGCGGACCTCCTCAGCCGGTGCGTCGCGATCCTGCCGGCCTTCCGCGCCCTGGGGGGTACCCGGATCGGTGTCCGCCCCGTTCCCGAAGACGGCCTTCCCCTGGTCGGCCCGCATCTCCAGGCTCCCGGCCTCTACACCATCACCACCCACAGCGGCGTCACCCTCGCCCCGCTCCTGGCCGCCCTCGCCGCCGAGGAACTCACCACGTCCATGCCCGAACCCACCCTGGCCCCTTACCGGCCCGACCGCGACACCTCACACCCCATCCGCGACGAAAGCCTGGCAGTGATGAGCAGGCACCGCGCTGAAGCCGGTTGAGTTCTCACGTCTGATGACGCGGAGTGCCCTGGACGGCTATCAGCCCGCGGGCCAGGTTCCGACACTTCGAGTCACAGCCCGGCCTCGTCCTCCGCTGTCTTGCGGATCTGCTGAATTTCATCGATGACCGTCGTGAGGTCTTGTTCGGCCGTATCTACGATTCGCTCGAGTTCACGGAGGCGGGCTGCACGTTCCGGATGATCCGGGCCACAGCCGCGCGCAGTGCATCAGGGGTGAGGTCGGGCATGGGGATCAGAGGTCCGTGTGATCATCCGTCAGGATCTGGATGCCATCGCCCGGGCCGCCACCTGCCCGCACGTCGTGCTCGCGCTCCCTGACAACGTCGACGCCCTGCCGTTTCTGGCCGAGCTGTGGCGGACCCCGTTGGGCAGGACTCCACTGTCGGACCACTTCGACCTCGCGCCCCTCACCGTCGGCGTCGACCCCGGACGGCTGCTGAGCGACCTGCGCTGTGTGCACCGGGCCGCCCACGTCTTCGGTGACCATCCGCACGCCGTGCCCTTCACGATCGCCGAGGCCGCGGCCCGGCAGGTGGAGGCTGCCCGGGTGGTGGTCCTGCGGGAGGGAGGAGCGGAGGACGACGGCCGCCTTGAAGGCTCCCGCGCCCTGCTCGCCCATCTCAGCCCGTCCGCGCTGGTCCTCCTCGATACGGAAGCTCGCGACAGCACCTCGCTGACGCCTTTGACACGGCCCGATTCCGGGTGGGCCGCGGCTGGACCGGCCGACCGGCTCGATGCCATCGCCCCCGCCATACGCCGTCGTGGCATCAGCCACGGCGTGGCCTCGGTGCTGTGGCGGTCCGGGCGCCCGCTGCACCCCCAGCGGCTGGCGGAAAGCCTGCCCCGGATCATGCCCGCGGTGGTACGCAGCCGGGGGCACCTGTGGGTGGCCACCCACTCGGACACGGTCATCTCCTGGCGGTCGGCCGGTCGCCATCTCGAACTGCGGCAGGCGGGGAAGTGGTTGGAGGACGGTGATGCGGGCGCGTGGCGCGCCGCGTCGCCCGAGCGTCGAACCCTGGCCTCGTGGCACTGGGATGTCTATTACGGTGAGCGTCGCAACGAGATCGTGTTCATCGGAGCAGAGCTGGACGAGGACCGGCTGCGGGCCGCGCTGGACACTGCCGTACTTGACGACCGTGCACTGGCACTCGGCGCCGCCCACTGGACTTGCCTGCCCGATCCGCTGCTCGGCACCGCGGCACGGAACCCGGAGGGTTGAACGGTAAGTGGCCAGGGACGTGCGGCAGTGCGTGCGGCGGCAAACTGGCCACCAGCTTTCGGCGCCAGCTGGAGGTGAGGACGGGCGGGTGAGCGCGAGGACCGCCGCCGCCCCCCGCTGCGGGGTAAAGCTACGCAGGAGGGCCGCCGAGCGCGGTGAGGCTCGGCTCGCGTGCGGGGCGGGTCTGGACGATCCGGCCCCGGCGCATGATCGCGACGCCGTGTGCGAAGTGGCGTACGAGCGCGAGGCCGTGGCAGAGGAACAGATACGCCGGCCCGCGGTCCTCCTGGAGGGCGGTGAGCAGGTTCAGCACTCCGGCGCGCACCGACGGGTCGAGTGCCGAGACCGGCTCGTCCAGGGCCAGCAGGCGTGGCTCGCCCGCGAGCGCCCGCGCGATTCCGACGCGCTGGCACTGTCCCCCGGATAGTTCGTGCGGCAGTCGGCCGCCCACCGAGACGTCGAGGCCGACCGTCTTCATCAGCTCCTCGATCCGGCCGGGTGCCGGTGGCCTCCCTCGAACGCGCAGGGGTTCGGCGATCGCGTCGCGCACCCTCAGGTGCGGGCTGAGGGAGCCGTAGGGGGTCCTGGAAGACCGGCTGGAACCGTGGCCGCAGCGGACGTAGCTCCCGCTCCCCGCAGGCCGGTGAGCTCCCGTCCCTCGAAACGTACGCTCCCACCTTCCGGGCGGCGCAGCGTCGGCGTGGCCAGAGCGGTGGAGGATTTGCCGCAGCCCGACGCACCGACCAGGGCGAGTGTCTCGCCCGCGTGGATTCGAAGGAGACCTTGTCGACGGTGGTGTGGCGGCCGTAGCGGACGACAAGGCCGGTCACCTTCCAGCAGCGGGTCGGTCATGCTGTCGCCTTCCGTGAGAAGAGTTCTTGGCCATCAGACCTTCCCTCCCCGGGCGCGGATGCGGGCCACGGCGGGTGCCAGTGGGAGATGTTCTGGCCGAAGCCGGGTTGCCGGCCGGTGAGTTGGCAGTGGGCGGACATGGTTCCTCTCGAAGTGTCCGGGAGTGGTGCGGGTAGCACCGCACCAGCTTGATGAAAATGAAAACCAACTCCATGTATGGTGTGGCCATGGCGCGCAATGAACTACGTCCGATCATCAAGCTGAGGTCCACCGCGGGCACCGGCTACACGTATGTGACCCGCAAGAACCGGCGGAACGACCCCGACCGGCTGACCCTGCGCAAGTACGACCCGGTCGTCGGCCGCCACGTCGACTTCCGAGAGGAGCGCTGACCGCCATGCAGCCCGGTATCCACCCCGCGTACCGGCCCGTCGTCTTCCGCGACCGGGCCGCCGACTTCGCCTTCCTCACCCGCTCAACCGCCACCAGTGACAAGACGGTCGAGTGGCAGGACGGCAACACCTATCCGGTCATCGACGTCGAGATCTCCTCGGCGAGCCACCCCTTCTACACCGGCAACCAGCGCGTCGTGGACACCGCGGGCCGCGTCGAGCGGTTCGAGCGGCGCTACGGACGCGGACGGAGGGACCGGTGACCGCGGACGAGAACCGGCTGGCCGTGGCGGTCGTGGGCGGACTGCACGCCGACGCCCGACGCGCCGCCGTCGAGGAGATCCTGCGCACGGTGCCCGGCTCCGTGGCGCTGCACCACGATCTGTCCGCCGCCGCCGCCACCGACTGCGCCGTGCGCCGCACCGTGCGCGACGCCTCCGGGCCGCTCGGCGGCGGTGAGGCGCCGCTGGTGAACGACTGCGCGTGCTGCGCGCTGCGCGAGGACATGTTCCCCGAACTGCTGCGCCTGGCCACGGGCGGCGGGCACCGGCTCGCCGTCGTGGAGCTGTGGGACTCGGTCGAGCCCCAGGCCATGGCCGCCGTCATCGCGGCCGAGGGCGCCCCGCTGGAGCTGACCGGGGTGGCCACCGCGGTCGATCCGGCCCTGATGGTGCCGTATCTCGCGAACGGTGACGACCTCGCCGAGGCCGGTCTCGCCGCCGCCCCGACCGACCAGCGCACCATCGCGGACACCTTCGCCCGGCAGCTGGAGTACCCCACCGTGCTCGCCGTCGCCGAGGACGAGACGTCCGAAGAGCCCGCGGACGACGGCGATCTGGCCCTGCTCACCCAACTCACCCCGGGCGCACGGCAGATGCGGCTCGGCGAGGGGGCCCTGGGGCCCGCCCTCCTCAAGGGTTTCGACACCGCGGCGGCGGCCGCCCGTCAGCACCCGGCCTGCGCACTGTTGCCACAGGACAGCGATGAGCACGGAGTGAGCACCCTCGTCTGGCGGCGCCACCGTCCCTTCCACCCGGGGCGGCTCTATGCGGCGCTGGAGGATCTGACCTGTGCCGCGGCCCGCAGCCGGGGCCGCTTCTGGCTGGCGGACCGGGGCGACACCCTGCTGTCGTGGGACGCCGCGGGTGGTGCCCTGTGCGTGGAGTCGGCCGGGCCGTGGCTGGCCGCGCTGCCGGACGCGGCCTGGGAGATGGTGCCGGCCGAGCGGCGGGTGGCCGCCGCGCTGGACTGGCACCCCGACCACGGCGACCGCTGTCAGCACCTGACCTTCACCTCGCCCGGCCTCGACCGCGACGGGCTGCCGGCCCTGCTCGACTCGTGTCTGCTGACCGACGCCGAGTACGCCGCCGGGCCGGACGCCTGGAGCCGGCTGCCGCACGCCTTCGACGAACTGCTCGACCCGGTCGCCTGACGGCGCCTCACGCTCATACGGATAGGACTCGCTCATGGCCCGCCGCACCACCATCACCGACCGCCGGGGAGCCAAGCGTCCCCGCGTCAACCCGCTCGACGCCGCCGGCATCACCTATGTCGATTACAAGAACACCGACCTGCTGCGGAAGTTCATCTCCGACCGCGGCAAGATACGCAGCCGCCGGGTGACCCATGTGACACGACAGCAGCAGCGTCAGATCGCCCGCGCCGTCAAGAACGCGCGCGAGATGGCCCTGCTTCCCTACGGCTCCCGTTAGCTGTCCGATTGCGTCGACCGGACGTCCGCCTCAGTTGCCCATGGAGGAGCCTTATGCCGCATGGACCGGACGACCGCCCGAACCGCCCCTTCACTCTTGTCGTCTGCGGGAGCTGTCGTGGGGGATCCGACGGCGATGAGGTGATGGAGAGTATGCGCAAGGCCGTCCAAGGCTCTTCGCACGGCGTCCTCGTTTCCACCGGATGTCTCGGCAAGCTCCTGGACTGCCGTCGTCGCCACGGGCTGTACGCTGCCGTCCAGCCGTGTGCGGTGGATCGCAGGCCCAGCGGACCCGTGGCGCGGCTGGGGCCGATCGTCACCGTAGCCGACGCCGAGGCGCTGAGCGCGTGGCTACGGAGGGGGATGCCGGACGATGGCACCCTTCCTGACCGGCTGCGTGCGGTCCCTTCTCCGGCGGGGGCCGCCCACCTCAACTGACGGCCTCATGTGCTTGGCAAGGGCGCGTTCTCCACACCGAAGCGGGGCCCGACGGTTGTGCCGTCGGGCCCCGTTCCAGGCGTCGGCCTCTACGGCAGTGTGGTGGCCGGGTACGGCGCGGGGACTGGCCCAGCGGGGAGGGCTGCCCCCGGCCCAAGACGGGACCGCGCCCGCACCTTCCTCCTGGTTCGCAGCGCACGGCTCGAAACCGGTTACGCCAGTGGTATGGCGTTGTAACAGTCGCGGCGGAGGCTCATGGCGCACCTCCGGTCTCCTCAGTAACTCGTACCCCCCACGTGACCGGGTTGACCGAACGACCGCTCCCCGGCCGGCGCGCGCCCCGGGGTGCGGATGAGGAGGAATTGATGGCTGCAGAGCAGTCCCCGGCATCCCGCCGTAACTTCCTGAGATCCGTCGGCGTCGCGGGTGGCGCCGGAGTGCTGTACTCGGCGATGGGCGCACTCGGGCTCGCCCCGGTGCCAGACGCGCGGGCGGATGAGTACCGGGCGCCCCAGCGAAGCGACTTCGCGCTCACCGGGCGCGGCGGCAAGAAGGTGCTCGTGCTCGGCGGCGGCATAGCCGGCCTGGCGACGGCGTACGAACTGGGCAAAGCCGGTTACGACTGCCGGATCCTGGAGGCGAAGGACCGCCCCGGGGGCCGCAACTGGACGGTCCGCGGCGGCACGACGCTGACCGACCTCGACGGGCGTACGCAGACGGCGTCGTTCACCAAGGGCCAGTACATGAACGCGGGCCCGGCCCGGCTGCCGCAGTCCCACGTCACTCTCGAGTACTGCCGCGAACTCGGCGTCGAACTGCAGGTGTTCACCAACCAGAACGCCAACGCGTACATCTACCATGAGAGCAGTGCCGCCCTCGCGGGCAAGCCCATGCGCTGGCGCACGGCGAAGGCCGACGTCTACGGCTACATCTCCGAGCTGCTCGCCAAGGCCACCGACCAGGGCGCCCTGGACGCACAGCTCACCGCGCAGGACCAGGAACGACTGATCGCGTTCCTGCAGAGCTTCGGCGCTATCAAGGGCAAAGCCGACGGCTACGCCTACACCGGCACCGACCGGCGAGGCTACTCCGTCGAGCCGGGCGCGGCCTTCGAGGACGGCACGGTCCTTGGCCCGGTGCCGACGCTGTCGGACGTCATCGGCAGCGGCGTGGGGCAGCGCTTCGCCTTCGAACTCGGCTACGACCAGGCCATGCTGATGTTCCAGCCGGTGGGCGGCATGGACGCGATCCCGTACGCCCTGGCCAAGGCGATCGGCCAGAACCGCATCACCTATGGCGCCGAGGTGCTGGAGGTCAAGGACCTGCCGGACGGTGCCGAGGTCACGTACAAGGGCGACGGCGGCCGTACCCTCACCCAGCGCGCCGACTTCGTTGTCGCGGCCATGCCGCCGATGGTCATGGCCCGCCTCAAGCACAACCTGGGGACCGACATCACCGCGGCGCTGAAGTACGCCGTCCCGACCCCCGTCGGCAAGATCGGGCTCGAGTACCGCAGCCGATGGTGGGAGACGGACGAGCACATCTACGGTGGCATCACGCCGACCGACACCGACCTGGCCACCATCTGGTACCCCTCCTACGGCTACCAGGGCCGCCGCGGCACACTCATCGGCTACTACAACTCCGGTGCCGACGCCGTCGCGTACAGCGATCTGCCGCACGCCCAGCGCCTTGCGCGGGCGGTGAGCCGGGGCGTGAAGATCCACGGCGACAAGTACCGCACCGAACTCGATCACTCCTTCAGCGTGGCCTGGCACCGCACGCCTTATATCGAGGCCGGCTGGGTGAGCTGGCCCTCGCAGACCGGTCCCGAGTACAAGCTGCTCAACCAGCCCGCCGGGCACGTCTACTTCGCCGGCGACTGGCTCAGCCATGTCATCGCCTGGCAGCACGGCGCGTTCTCCTCGGCCCGCAAGGTCGTGACCGACATCCACGAAAGGGTGATGGCCGCATGAAGCGACATACGAAGGTTGTGATCGGTACGGCCCTGACCGCCTCGCTCCTCACCGGCGGCACCGCGCTCGCCGAGGGCAAAGGCTGGTGGCCCGGGCCCAAAGAGGTCCGCGTCATGCTGCCCGAGGGCCAGTCCAACCCGGCCATCGCCACGGGAGTGGCGACCGGCGGTGAGGTGGCGATCTACCAGAGCAGCGGCCTTGGCCCGACCGCGCTCAACCCGTCCGCGCCGGCCGGCTCACCCGAGTCCTATACCGACCCGGCCCTCACTCAGGGCGCCACGGGAGTCACGGTCACCGAGGCCCAGGCACTGGTCGTCCTGCGCAACATCAAGACCAACCTCGAAGCGACGGGCCTGACCCTGGCCGACGTCATCACCATGAAGTGCTACCTGATGAAACCGCCCGGCGCCGAGACCGCCGACTACGCGGGATGGAACCGCGCGTACCGCCAGTACTTCGCCAACATCGACCTCACCTCGAAGGAGGTCGTCCCGGTCCCGATGGGTACCTCCGCCCCCAAGGCACCGCTGGTCGCCAACAAGGCCCGTCCCGCGCGCGCCACGATGGAGGTCGCGTCGCTGGCCGTCAAGGGCTGGATGGTGGAGGTCGAGGTCACCGCCGCGTACAAGGCGCGCTGACGGGCACAGACCCGCGGGGCAACCGCAGCGAGGGGCCGGGCCCGTAACCGGGCCCGGCCCCGAAGCGGCGCTGCCCCTGCCGGGCGGCGCCCCCGGTCAGTCGTCGAGGGCGCTGCAGCACTATCGTCCACCAAGCCAACGCACGTATCGGCGCAGCGGTGGCCAACGCCTGGTTGGCACGAGGGCTCGAACCTCTGCCGGTGAGCTGCCCTGCGACGTGCCGCCGTCGCTCCAGGATGGCACTTGACGGCTTGCGCGTACGGTGTCGTACGGAGCTTGACGGCGCGACAGGTCTGCGCGCGTCTTTTTCGAAGGCCGTTTCCGCAGAGACGCGGGGGCGGCCTTTTCGGTGTTTTGCGGTGTGGTGGTCGCATGGTGGTCGCACGAGTGCCTTGGGGCTGAGACGCGCTCGGTGAAGTGAAGGCCAGGGTGGGGGAGTGGCGGGCCTTGAGCGGGCCGCGCCCGTTGTAGTGGCGGGCGTATTCGTTCAGCACGGTGTGCAGATGGCGCCGGCCGAGGCAGGCGGCTCATGTGCCGCTTTCATGGTGCATCACCGCGGAGAGGTGGTCGGGCGTGCGTGTCGCCGCCGTCCTTCGGGAGCATGCCGTTACCGTGATTCGGCGCGGCCCCACGGCCCGCCCCAGCACCTGCTGCTCACATCACGGAAGACGGGAGTGGTGATGCGGGCTACTCCCGATGCGGACAAGGGGCGGCCGCGCGTTGTGGTGGGCCTCCTCGTCGACCCGGACGCGCCGGCGGAACTGGCGGAGGAACTGGCCGAGGATCTGCCCGAACTGCTCGCCGAAGCCGTGAACCGAGACATCGAGTGGAGCCTGTGGGTCGTCCGTGACCCGCTGACCGCCATGTTGCACGACAGCGTCACGATCCTCAGCGCGACACGGGAGCACAAGCTTCGGGAGAACTGGGACATCGCCGTCTGCCTCACCGATCTGCCCTTGCGCACCGACGGGCGCCCACTGGTGGTCGATGTGGACGCCGAAGATCGGGTGGCGCTGGTGTCGCTGCCCGCGCTCGGCGGGATCTTCCTACGGCGGCGGCTCCGTCGCTCCGTCGTCCGGCTCCTGAAAGATCTGGTGCTCACCACGACCGGCGACGGCTCCACGCGGCCGGGCCAGGGAACCATCGGACCGGTCGTTCCGGAGCGGACCGCCCCCCGTGAAGCGCACGACGACGGACGAAGAGGTTGTCGATCTGCGGATCGTGGGGTCTCCGGCGAGAGGACGCCTGCGCCTGCTGCTCGGAATGGTGCGCGCCAACGACCCTTGGCGGCTGGTCCCCGCCCTCGCCAAGGCGCTCGCTGCCGCGCTGGCCACCAGCGCCATCGCCGTGATGAACGCGGCTGTCTGGAACGTGGCCACCGGGATCCGGGCCGAGCGGCTAGCCGTGATCTCCCTCTTCTCGGTGGCGGCCATGGTGACCTGGCTCATCGTCCACCGGCGTCTGTGGGAGCGGCCCGGTTCTCCCTCCCCCCAGGACAGGGAGAAGGCGGCGCTGTACAACCTCTCCACGGTCCTGACCCTGTCCCTGGGCGTCCTGTGCGGTCTCGTCGGCCTCTATGTCGTGGACTTCGCGGTGTCCTTGTTCCTCATTGACGGCGGAGTGCTGGCCAAGCAGGTGGGCCGCTCGGTCGGACTGGGCGACTACGCGCGCCTGGCGTCGCTGGCGAGCGCGGCGGCCATCGTGGGCGGAGCCCTCGGATCCGAATTCGAGAGCGACGAAGCGGTCCGCCGCGCCGCCTACGGCAAACGGGAACGACGGCGCCGCGAGCAAGCGGAGCGTGAACGCCAGGAGGCCGAAACCGCGCAGTCCGGGTAGGTGTCGGCAGCGTGGACCGATGGCCCCGCGCATGGCGCCATGCACGGGGGCGTCATCACGCAGGTGATGCCTTGATGACTCCCCCGGCATCCCCTGGCCTCGAAGTGGACTGCGTCGCGGTATGTCCCTCGGAATCACACGGTCGCCGGCTGTGCCGCGCGGGCGTCGGCTGCCGGTGTTCGCCCGCGGCACCAGCCTGCTCACCACCAAGAGGCTCGGGCGCAGCGACCGGGTGGTGCCGGCTCAAGGAGGCGCTCGCCGCCTGGGAGAGGACCGACAGCGGCCGCGGACGACGCCGGAAGAGAGCCCGCCGTACAGTTGCTCGTATGGTGGACGCGGATGTGCCGACCTCGGCCGGGGCCGCCGAACAGCTGCTCGAGGAGCTGGTCAGCGCCATCCAGCAGGCCTCCCCTGCGGAGTTCCCGGAGGTCCTGAACCGCTATGCCGGGGCCATGGGCCCGGGCCGTGCCGTCGTCCACCTGATCGATCTCCAGCAGAGGCCGCTGCTGCCGCTGGCCGAGGACGAGACGGAACTTCCGGTGGACGTGGCCGCCGGGACCGTAAGACGATGTCCTCCACGGTGAACGAGCCTCTCGACATGGTGTACCTGGCCACAGCCACGATGGATTCGCACGGCGTCGTGACCGGGTGGAGCGAGGGCGCCCAGCGGCTGCTCGGCTACCGGCCCGAGGAGATCGTGGGGCGAGCGGTGACCGAGCTGTGGGCCGGGGAGACCGCCGCCGAGGCGGTCGGGCGCTGCCTGGCCGGCCGGTCGAGGTGGAGCGGACGGGTGGGGCTGTGCCACCGTGACGGCCATCGCGTGGAGGCGGAGGCGCTGGCGCACCGTGTGGTGGCGGACGGCGGTGCCGCCGGGTGGCTCCTGGTGTCCGGCGTCGCGCGGGAA
Source organism: Streptomyces sp. MK37H (assembly GCF_018035285.1). Lineage (NCBI taxonomy): Bacteria > Bacillati > Actinomycetota > Actinomycetes > Kitasatosporales > Streptomycetaceae > Streptomyces > Streptomyces sp. MK37H. Next base: position 69,318 of record NZ_JAAAYH010000004.1, read on the forward strand.
CCGCGTTCGCCCGAGGCAGACGCGGCTGTGGGAGCGTTCGCCCAGGCCCCGTGCGTGCTCGCGGTCTTCGACACGGACCTGCGGCTGGTGCGGGCGAACGCCGAAATGGAGGCGGCGGCCGCCCTCACCGAGGATCGGATGCGCGGTATGCGCCTGGTCGAGCTCCTGTCGCACCCGGAGAGCGAGAAGACCGAGGAGGGCATGCGTCGCGTGCTGGAAAGCGGCGAACGACAGGTCCTGGAGGCTTATCTGCGGGTGCCGGGCCGCGAGCACGCCTGGACGATCTCGCTCGCGCCGCTCAAGGACCGGACGGGCCGCGTGTACGGCGTGTGCCTCGCCGCGTACGACACGACCCGCCGGCACCAGGCCCAGGAACGGTTGCTGCTGCTGAACGAGGCGGGGAAGCGCATCGGCTCCACCCTGGACCTCGCGCGTGTCGCCCATGAACTTGCCGACGTGGCCGTCCCCCGGGTCGCCGATTTCGTCGGCGTCGACCTGCTCACCTTTCTCGACCAGGGTGAGGAACCCCCCTCGGGCCCGCTGTCCGGTCCCATCACCATGCGCCGCGCCGCCCATCGCTCCGTCCTCCCCGGAACCCCGGAGGCCGTGGTCGACGTGGGCGAACTGGACACCCACCCGGAGTCCTCACCGTCGGCCGAATGCCTGACCGAGGGCCGGGCCATCCTCTTCCAGGTGAACGACGAGCTCATGGTCCGGTGGGACGCCCTCGACCCGGTACGGGCCGCCCGGATCCGGGAGCACGGAATCCACTCGGAGCTGGTGGTGCCGATGCGCACCCGCGGCGTCACCCTTGGCGTGGTGTTCTTCGCGCGCCACCGGACGCCGGTGCCCTTCGACGAGGACGACCTGCTGCTGGCCGAGGAGATCTCGGCCCGAGCGGCCGTATGCGTGGACAACGCACGCCGCTACAAGCGCGAGCGCATGACGGCCAGGGCTCTGCAGCGCAATCTGCTGCCGCGGCGCCTGCCCGACCTGGCCGCGATGGAGGTCACCTCGCGCTATCTGCCCTCGGAAACCTGGGCCGGCGTGGGCGGCGACTGGTTCGACGTGATCCCGCTCTCCGGCGCTCGCGCCGCCCTGGTGGTCGGCGATACCGTGGGCCGCGGCGTCGAGGCGTCCGCCGCCATGGGGCGGCTGCGCAGCGCCATACGCACCCTGGCCGATATCGATCTGCCGCCCGGCGAGCTGCTGACCCACCTCGACGATCTCGTGACCCGGCTGGCCGCCGAAGACGATCACGAACCGCCCGAGGGCACCGGCGCCACCTGCCTGTACGCGGTCTACGACCCGGTCTCCCGCCACTGCACGCTCGCCAGCGCCGGCCACCCCCCGCCCGTCGTGGTCACCCCGGACGGCAGCGCCGAGATCCTCGACGTACCCGACGGCCCGCCCCTCGGCCTCAGCACCCTGCCCTTCGAGGCGGTCGAGACCGAACTGTCCGAGGGCAGTGTCCTCGCCCTCTACACCGACGGTCTGGTCGAGGGCCACGACCGCGCGACCGACGAGGGACTGGAGGCGCTGTGCGAGGCCCTGGCCCAGCCGGGCCCGTCCCTGGACGCCCTCGGCGACACCGTCCTGCGGACTCTGCTCCCCGCCCGCCCCGAAGACGATGTCGCCCTGCTCCTCGCCCGCGCCCGGGCCCTCGGCCCCGACCGGGTCGCCACCTGGGAGGTCCCCCCGGAACCCGCCGTCGTCTCCCGGATCCGGCGGGAGGTCACCGCCCGACTGATGGACTGGGGACTGGAGAAGCTGGTCTTCACCACCGAGCTGGTCGCCAGCGAACTGGTCACCAACGCGATCCGCTACGGTCACCCCCCTATCCGGCTGCGCCTGATCCGCGACCGCGCGCTCATCTGCGAGGTCTCCGACTTCAGCAGCACGGCACCGCATCTGCGCCGGGCCCGCGCGCTCGACGAGGGCGGCCGCGGCCTCTTCCTGGTGGCCCAACTCGCCCAGCGCTGGGGCACTCGCCTGGAGGCCCATGGCAAGACCATCTGGGCCGAGCAGGATCTCTCCGACGACTGAGCCGGGGCCGAGGGTGCCGCCCCCACCCCCGCCGGCCGCGGTCGCGTTCGGAGTGCCCGGATGAGACCGTGGAGGACAGGGCGACTCGTCTCCCACAGCAGGCGGCATGTGCCGCCATCGCAGCGGGGCCGCAGGACATGACGGCCGCGCCACCATCCATCCACCATCACTCGCGGCCTCGGGCCGGGTGACGGCAGTGGGCGCATGCGTGTGGTGGTGAGACGAGGAGTGATCATGAAAGCAGCTGTATACGAAGGACCGCGGAACGTCGCGGTCGAGGAGAAGCCCGACCCGAGGATCGAGCACCCCTGCGACGCGATCGTCAAAATCACCACCACCAATATCTGTGGCTCCGATCTGCACATGTACGAAGGGCGTACGTCGTTCGAGAAGGGCCGCATCTTCGGGCACGAGAACCTGGGGCAGGTCATCGAGGTCGGCTCGGCGGTCAGAAAGCTCAAGGTCGGCATGTATGTGGTGCTGCCGTTCAACATCGCCTGCGGTTTCTGCAAACAGTGCGAGCGCGGCTTGACCAACTACTGCCTGACCATGCAGCCGGAGCCCTCGGGCGCCGGAGCCGCTTACGGCTTCGCGGACATGGGGCCGTACCAGGGCGGCCAGGCCGAGTTCCTGCGCGTGCCGTACGCGGACTTCAACGCGCTGCGGCTGGGCGAGGACGCCGAGGAGCGCCAGACGGACTATGTGATGCTGGCCGACATCTTCCCCACCGGCTACCACGCCACCGAGATGGCGGGCGTCAAGCCCGGGGACCAGACCGTCATCTACGGTGCGGGTCCCGTGGGGCTGATGGCGGCCTACTCGGCGGTGATCAAGGGTGCTGGACGGGTGTGGGTGTGCGACTTCCACACCGATCGGCTGCGTAAGGCCGAGGAGATCGGCGCCATGCCGATCGACATGCGCGAGCAGGACCCGGGCGAGGTCATCAAGGAAGCCACCTTGGGGCTCGGCGCTGACAACGGCTGCGAGTGCGTCGGCTACCAGGCCCATGACCCGTCGGGCCGCGAGGACGCCTCCCGCACGATGAACGGCCTGATCGAGAACGTCCGCTTCACCGGGTGCATCGGCGTGGTGGGCGTGTTCGTCCCCGAGGACCCGGGCGGCAGGGAATCCCAGCCCCAGATCGGCGACTTCGAGGCCAAGGGCAAGGTGCCCATCGACTGGGGCAAGCTGTGGTTCAAGGGCCAGAAGATCGGCACCGGCCAGGCACCGGTGAAGAGGTACAACCGCCGGCTGCGCGACCTGATCGCCGGGGGCGAGGCCAAGCCCAGTTGGGTGGTCTCCCATGAGCTTCCGCTGGACCAGGCCCCCGACGGCTATGACCACTTCGACCGCCGGGACGAGGGCTGGACCAAGGTCGTCCTGCACCCGGACGGTTCCGGCTGACCCGGCGGCCGGGCGCCGCCGTCCTGGTGCCCCGAGGCCCACGAGGCCGGGGCGCATCCTGGCCGCGCGGGGCGGCCACCCTTGCCCGGGGCCGGGCTGGGAAGCGGCGGGCCGGTCTGCCCGGGTATCGGTCGCCCGGATCGCGCCCGCTCGTACCTGTCCTCGGTGGCGGTCTGGGGCGCCGAAATTCGACCCCACAGGCGCAGGCGGTCATCTGCCCCGCTTTGCCACTCTTGTGGCTTAGACCCCGTAATCCCCGCCTCGTCGCCCGACCGGGCACCGGGGCGAATATCAGCGGCCGCCTCCGGAAGGAGTTGCCATGGCCAAGGCAGTCGGTATCGACCTGGGCACCACGAACTCGGTGATCGCCGTGTGGGAGGGTGGTGAGTCCTCGGTCGTTCCGAACTCTGAGGGAAGCCGTACCACGCCGTCGGTGGTGGCGTTCACCGATACCGGTGAACGGCTGGTGGGGCAGCTGGCCCGGCGGCAGGCGATCCTCAACCCGAAGGGCACCATCTATTCGGCCAAGCGGTTCATCGGCCGGCATTACGACGAGGTGTCGGCGGAGGCCAGGGCGGTGGCCTACGACGTCGTCCCGGACGAGCAGGGTCTGGCCCGGTTCAAGGTGCGCGAGAGGCTGTACTCGCCGGAGGAGATCAGCGCCCAGGTGTTGCGCAAGCTGGCTGATGATGCGGGGAAGCAGTTGGGCGAGCGGGTGACCGAGGCGGTCATCACGGTGCCGGCGTATTTCAATGACGCTCAGCGCAGTGCGACCAAGGACGCGGGGGAGATCGCCGGTCTGAAGGTGCTGCGGATCATCAACGAGCCGACGGCGGCCGCTCTCGCTTACGGTCTGGACAAGAAGGGTCATGAGACCGTTCTGGTCTTCGACCTGGGTGGCGGCACCTTCGATGTGTCGATCCTGGATGTCGGGGACGGGGTGGTGGAGGTCCGCGCGACCGCGGGCGACAGTCATCTGGGCGGTGATGATTTCGACCGGCGGCTGGTGGACCATCTCGCCGAGGGGTTCCAGCGGGAGAACGGGATTGATCTGCGCCGGGACCCGCAGGCGCTGCAGCGGCTCTTCGAGGCCGCGGAGAAGGCCAAGACCGAGTTGAGTTCGGTGACCCAGACCCAGGTCAGCCTGCCGTTCATCACCGCGGATGCTTCGGGTCCGAAGCATCTGACGGAGACGGTGATGCGGTCCACTTTCGAGCAGATGACTGTTGATCTGGTGGAGCGCTGTCTGGGTCCGGTGCGGCAGGCCATGGCCGATGCCAAGGCCGGTGAGAGTGACATCGATGAGGTGATCCTGGTCGGTGGCTCGACCCGGATGCCCGCTGTGCAGGGCCTGGTGCGGCGGCTGACCGGTGGCAAGGAGCCCAATATGAGCGTCAATCCCGACGAGGTCGTGGCCCTGGGCGCCGCGATCCAGGCCGGGGTGCTCAAGGGTGAGGTCAAGGATGTGCTGCTGCTCGATGTCACTCCGCTGTCGCTGGGTGTGGAGACGCGTGGTGGTGTGATGACGAAGATCATCGATCGGAACACCACGATTCCGGTGCGCCGTACGGAGACGTTCTCCACGGCTGAGGACGATCAGCAGGCGGTGGACATCGTGATCCTGCAGGGTGAGCGGGAGCGGGCCGCTGACAACCGGGTGCTGGGCCGTTTCCAGCTGACGGGTATCCGTCCGGCGCCGCGTGGCGAGCCGCAGGTGGAGGTGACCTTCGATATCGACGCCAATGGCATCCTCAATGTCACGGCGCGGGACAAGGACACCGGTAAGGAGCAGTCGGTCCAGATCAGTGAGACCGGGAACCTCGACCGGGGTGAGGTCGAGCGGATGGTCCAGGAGGCCGAGCGCAACCGGGGTGAGGACCGGGCGCTGCGTGAGGCGGTGGACGCGCGTAATGAGCTGGACGCCATTGCCTATCAGGTCGACAAGCGCCTTTCCGACCTGGGCGATGCGGTGCCCTCTCATGAGAGGTCGCGCGCCGAGATGCTGGTGCATGACGCGCGTGAGGCGGTCAGGAACCAGGCCGGGACCGACCGGACCAGGCCGCTGGTCTCCGAGCTCCAGCAGGTCTACGCGGGCCTGGCCGCTCATGAGACGGCCGGTGCGGGCGCGGGCCCGGGCGG
>NZ_JAAAYH010000040.1:0-36852 GCF_018035285.1 Streptomyces sp. MK37H
CGGGGTCTCGTTCGTGGGCATGACGGTCCGGTCAGAAGAGGAAGTACCGCTGGGCCATGGGAAGTTCCGTCGCCGGAGCCGGTTCGACGGGCTCGCCGTCGATCGTCACGGTGAACGTATCGGGGTCGACCTCGACCCGCGGCAGCGCGTCGTTCTCCCGCATGTCCGCCTTGGTCACCCCCCGCGTGCCGCGGATCGGGGCGAACCGCTTGTAGAGGTCCAGCCGGTCCGCCAGGCCGTCGTCCAAGGCGGCCTGGGTCACGAAGTTGACCGAGCCCCTGGCCGCCGCGCGACCGAGCGCGCCGAACATGGGGCGCGGCAGGACCGGCTGCGGGGTCGGGATGGAGGCGTTGGCGTCGCCCATCTGCGCGTACGCGATCTGGCCCCCCTTGATGACCAGGTGCGGTTTGACGCCGAAGAACGCCGGGTCCCACAGCACCAGATCGGCCAGCTTCCCGGTCTCGACCGAGCCGATCTCCCCGTCGAGGCCCTGCGCCACCGCCGGGTTGATGGTGTATTTGGCGACATAGCGACGCGCCCGGTGGTTGTCGGCGCGGCCGTCGCCGGCCAACGCCCCGCGGCGTCGCTTCATCACATGCGCGGTCTGCCAGGTGCGCAGCACCACCTCGCCGATCCGCCCCATGGCCTGGGAGTCGGAGGAGATGATCGAGATCGCGCCGAGGTCGTGCAGCACATCCTCCGCGGCGATGGTGCTGGGCCGGATGCGGGACTCGGCGAACGCGAGGTCCTCGGGGACGGCCGGGTTGAGGTGGTGGCAGACCATCAGCATGTCGAGGTGCTCCTCGACGGTGTTGACGGTGTGCGGGCGCGTCGGATTGGTGGAGCTGGGCAGTACGTTCGGCTGGGAGACCACGGTGATGATGTCGGGCGCGTGCCCGCCGCCCGCGCCCTCGGTGTGATACGCGTGGAGGGTGCGCCCGGCGATGGCGGCGAGGGTGTCGCCGACGAAGCCCGCCTCGTTGAGGGTGTCGGTGTGAATGGCGAGCTGGGCGCCGCTCTCCTCGCAGACGCCGAGGCAGGCGTCGATGGCGGCGGGGGTCGCCCCCCAGTCCTCATGGATCTTGAATCCGAGCGCTCCGCCGCGCAGTTGGGACCACATCGCCTCACGTGAGACGGTGTTGCCCTTGCCGAGCAGCCCGATGTTGACCGGATACCCCTCCAGCGCCTCGAACATCCGGGCGAGATGCCAGGGGCCGGGGGTGATGGTGGTCGCCTTGGTGCCCTCGGCGGGTCCGGTGCCGCCGCCGACGAGGGTGGTGATCCCGGAGCAGAGCGCCTGGTCGACCAGGGTCGGCGAGATGAAGTGGACATGGGCGTCGATGGCACCCGCGGTGAGAATCCTGCCGTTGCCCGCGATGACCTCGGTCTCGGGCCCGATGACGAGGTCGGGGTGCACACCGTCCATGGTGTCGGGGTTCCCGGCCTTGCCGATCCCGGTGATACGGCCGTCACGCAGGCCGATATCCGCCTTGACGACGCCCCAGTGGTCGAGCACGACGGCGCCGGTGATCACGGTGTCGGGGGCGCCCTCGGCGCGGGTGGCGCGGGACTGGCCCATGGATTCGCGGATCACCTTGCCGCCACCGAAGACCGCCTCGTCCCCGGCCCGGCCGGGCCCGCCGCCCCGGTCCTCCTCGATCTCGATGAAGAGGTCGGTGTCGGCGAGCCGGATGCGGTCCCCGGTGGTGGGGCCGAAGAGATCGGCGTACGCGGCGCGGTTGAGTTCAGCGGTCATGCCGTACCTTTTCCTTCGCTTCTCCGCCCGCGAGGCGACAGCGCGCCCCGTCGCCCATATGCCGCCCGGCGGCCTCGCGTGCGACGCTCACAACCGCCCTCCCGTCTCCCCGCGCAGCCCCGGCACGATCCGCTCCCCCGCGATCGGGATCAGGGCGACCTCGACGGGGATGCCCGGTTCGAAGCGCACGGCGGTACCCGCGGCGATGTTCAGCCGCTTGCCGCGGGCGGCGGCGCGGTCGAAGTCGAGGCCGGGGTTGGCCTCGGCGAAGTGGTAGTGGGAGCCGACCTGGACGGGCCGGTCGGCGGCGTTGAGCACGGTGAGTCGGGTGACGGGCCGCCCCTCGTTGAGGGGCACCGGCTCATCGGCGTAAAGGATCTCTCCGGGGATCATGCGCAGGCCCCCCGTCAGACTATCGGCTGGTGAACGGTGACCAGCTTGGTGCCGTCGGGGAAGGTGGCCTCGACCTGCACGTCCTGGAGCATCTCGGGTACGCCCTCCATCACCTCGTCGCGGGTGAGCACCCGGCGGCCGGAGGCCATCAGCTCGGCGACGCCGCGGCCGTCGCGGGCGCCCTCCAGGATATGGGCGGTGATCAGCGCCGTCGCCTCGGGGTGGTTGAGGAGCACGCCCCGGGCCCGTCGCTTCTCGGCCACGTCGGCGGCCACATGGATGAGCAGACGTTCCTGCTCATGCGGGGTCAAACGCACGCTTTCCACCTCATTCTCGCCCTCATCCCGCGGAAGCCCTTATCCGGCGGAAACCACCCGCTCCGCACGGTACGGGGCGACTTGCGTCCGGCCTTCGCAGGTTAGTTCCGCGGCATTTCGTCGGCGTTAACTGAGCCATTGACCGAGCAACCTTGATCAATCCGATCGATGCTGGTCAAGACGGTCTTATGAGCCACGGTCACGTTTCGGTACCCCCCTCGGCCACCACCCGACATCCGCTCGGCGGACCCGTACGTCCGGCTATCGCACTTGACGGCCCCACCGCGTAGCCCCGATTCTCATCACCGCAACATCATGATTCACCTGCTCCGCTCCAACCCCCCACATCACAACGGAGCCCAACTGTGAAGCGAATAGCGTCAATTCGCCGCGGAAGCCTCGCGGCGGCAACCGGTGCCGCGCTCGCCGCGGCCCTGCTGAGCGGCGCCTCCGGCGCCGAGGCCACCGTCAACACCAAGGCCGCCGCCCCCGACGTGGACGTCGCGGCCGTCAAGGCCGACCTGGGCGAGCTGCAGTCCATCGCGGACGCCAACGGCGGCAACCGTGCCCATGGCGAGCCCGGCTACCAGAAGTCCCTGGACTTCATCAAGGGCAAGCTGGACGAGGCCGGATTCACGACCTCCGTCCAGGAGTTCACCTCCGGCGGCAAGAAGGGCTACAACCTCATCGCCGACTGGAAGGGCGGCGCCGACGACAAGGTCGTGATGGCCGGTTCCCATCTCGACTCGGTCGAGGCCGGCCCCGGCATCAACGACAACGGTTCCGGCTCGGCCGCGATCCTCGAGGTCGCGCTGGCCGTGGCCAAGGCCGACCTCCAGCCCGCCAAGCACCTGCGGTTCGCCTGGTGGGGCGACGAGGAGGACGGCATGGTCGGCTCGACGCACTATGTCGACAGCCTGGCGGCCGACGAGAAGTCGAAGATCGACTCCTACCTCAACTTCGACATGCTCGGCTCCCCCAACCCGGGCTACTTCGTCTATGACGACGACCCGGAGCTGGAGAAGGTCTTCAAGGACTGGTACGCGGCGAAGGACATCACGACCGAGCCGGAGACCGAGGGCGACGGCCGCTCGGACCACGCCCCGTTCAAGGACGCGGGCGTGCGGGTCGGCGGTCTGTTCACCGGCGCCGAGGCCACCATGAGCCAGGAGCAGGCCGACCAGTGGGGCGGCAAGGCGGGCGAGGCGTTCGACCCGTGCTACCACTCCGCGTGCGACAAGACGTCGAACATCGACGACAAGGCGCTGGACCTGAACACCGACGCCATCGCCAACGCGATCTGGGCGCTCAGCTCCTGACGAGCGCCCCCACACCGGACCGGCGCTGAGCCGGTCCGGTCCCGTCCGTCACTCCTCGCGGCCCGGACGCCGATCCCCGGCGTCCGGGCCGCGGTGTTCCGCCGCGATGCCGAAGCGCCGCCGTTCGCCCGGAGCGGACGAGGTGGGGCGCATCGACGACACGGTGCTGATCACCTGCTCCTCCCCGCCCGTCTCGATCTCCTCGAGTCGCCGCAGGTCCGCAGCGGACACCAGGGCGACAAGCGGCTTCCCGTGGCGCGTGACGACCACCCTCTCGCCGCCGTACACCACGCGGTTGATCAGCTCCGCGAGCTCTGCACGGGCTTGCGTCACCGGAATCTCGTAAGCCATGCTCCCATCATATCTGGATGTACATCCTGTACATTTTTTACGGAGCCGACGAACTCCGCTGACGACGACGCCGAGAGGTGACGCGATGGAACGACCGACCGCGCGCTATGTCCTGCCCGAGTTCACCGAGCGCACCAGCTCGGGGACGCACACCATGGACCCGTACTCCAAGCTGCTCTCCGAGCGCATCGTCTTCCTCGGCACCCCCATCGACGACACCGCCGCCAACGATGTGATCGCGCAGCTGATCCATTTGGAGCACGCCGCGCCCGACCAGGGCATCTCGCTCTACATCAACTCGCCCGGCGGCTCGTTCGGGGCCATGACGGCGGTCTACGACACCATGCACTTCGTCTCCTGCGACATCGAGACGGTCTGCCTGGGCCAGGCCGCCTCGGCGGCCGCCGTGCTGCTGGCCGCCGGCACCCCGGGCAGGCGCCTGGCCCTGCCGGGCGCGCGGATCCTCATCCACCAGGCCGCGTTCAGCGAGCCGGTCGAGGGCACGACCTCGGATCTGGAGATCCAGGCCAATGAGCTGCGGCGCACCCAGGAGATGCTCGAGGAGATGCTGGTGCGGCACACCGGCCAGAGCGTCGAGCGGATCCGGGCCGACATCGACCGCGACAAGATCTTCGATGCCGAGGGCGCGATGGCCTACGGGCTGGTGGACGAGGTCACCCAGAGCCGTAAGCGGCCGGGCCCGCCGCCGCGGACGAGGTGAGCGCGGTGCTGCCACCGGAGCTGCCCCCGCTGCCCGCGCTCACCCGCGCGGAGGGGAACGTGATCGACGGCTATCTGGAGGTGGTCGATCTGCTGGGCCGGATCAACCCGGCGCGCGGCCGTGACACCTACGGCAGTCTGCGGGCCGCCCAGGCACTGGTGGGGAAGGCCACCGCGCTGCGGGACGCGCTGACGCTGATGCATGAGCGCGGGGAGAGCGAGCTGCACACCGCGACCCTGGCCCGGGCGCTGCGGGTGCTGGACGGGGAGCGGCGCGCGGAGCGCGTCACGCTGCCCCCGGCGCTGCGGGCCTGAGGCGGGCTCGCCGGGGCGCGGGACGGTCGGAGGGGGCGCGGGGCCCGTCACCGTCGCGCAAGGCCGTCGCCCGAATGGCGGAGCGGGATCCCGGCGCTCCGGGCGGGACCGGCTTGCGCCCCGCGGCCGCCCCGGGTCCGTTCCACCGCCCGCCCCATCACGCCGCAGCACGGCCGTTCGGGCAGGTCATGGACGTATGGCGGGATGGTCGGCACCACCCGAACGGCCCTGCCGTGACCACCGTCACATCACGCCCTCTCGAGTCGGAACCGGCGCCGCGCCTGCGTGACCATCCCTGGAGACGACAGGACCCCGCCACCGCACGGGGCGGGGTCGGCTCACGAAGGGTTTCGTGTGATGTCTGCGCACATACGCATCCCCAGGATGTTCTCCCGAGCGAGCGCCGTCTCCGCCCTCACCGTCGCCGCCGTGGGCGGCACCGTGGCGACGCCGGGCTGTCCACCGGAGGCCGAGGCCTCGACCGTCGCCGCCAAGGCGCTGCGGATCGCGGCCTCCAAGAAGGGCGCACCGTACAAGTACGGCGCGGCGGGGCCGAAGCGCTTCGACTGCTCCGGGCTGACGCAGTACGCCTACAAGCGGGCCGGAAAGCGGCTGCCACGCACCGCGGCCGCCCAGTACAACCGGACCCGCCACATCAAGGCCGCCTCTCGCAAGGGCGGTGACCTGGTGTTCTTCCACTCCGGCAGCGGGGTGTACCACGTCGGGGTGTACGCGGGCGGCGGCCGCGTCTGGCATGCCCCCAAGACCGGCCAGGTGGTGCGGCTGGAGCGGATCTGGACCAAGAAGGTCTGGTACGGACATGTGCGCTGACCCGCCGTAGGCGTCAGTGGCCGTGGGTAGGTTGACGGGGCCGGGACCACCGCTGTGGACCGGCCCCGTCGACCACCGGAGGCTTCGCATGGCGTATCTCAGCCCGGTTCGGCACATCACCTTCGACGCCCGTGATCCCCACGCCCTCGCACGGCTCTGGTCCCGGCTGACCGGCTACCCCCTGGAGCCGCCGTCGGGGTCCCGGGACGCCGAGGTGGAGCGGCTGATCGGGCTCGGCGCGCGCGTGGTGGACGACCGGCGCACGGAGGACGGGCTGGGGTGGGTGGTGATGTCCGACATCGAGGGCAATGAGTTCTGCGTGGAGCGCAGCGCCGTCGAGCGCGGTGTGGTCCCGGCATGAGCGAGCCCTTCCAGGCGGACCGGACCTACGACCAGGTGTATCTGCTCTTCGTCGACACCTCCGGGTATTCGACGATCGTCCGCTCGAACCCCAGGGACCGCGCCGCCCACGCCTTCGATCTGCTGCGCGAGCGGATGCGCGCGCGGATCGAGCAGTTCTCGGCCCGGCACCGCTGTGCCCGCGGCGACTTATGGAGCTGGCGTGGCGACGGGGGCTTCTTCGCGGTCCACGACGACCGCGAGAGCGTGGCCCGCGATGTCGCGCTGGAGTCGGCCCGCACCTTTCTCACCCTCGATCTGCGCCATCTGCGGGACGAGTTCGCCCAGGCGGGGGTGGACGGCGAGCTGCATGTGCGGATGGCGCTGCACAAGGGGGCGATACGGCACACCGGCGAGGGCCGGACCGGCACCATCCACTCCCCCGACATCAATCTGGCCGCGCATCTGGAGAAGGCCACTCCGCCGGACTGCCTGGCGGTCTCGGAGGATGTGTACCGCACCGCGGGGCCGTACGCGGAGCTGTTCGCCCATGTGGGAAGCCATGAGGGCAAGGACGTCTATCTGATGGCGGGCGACGGGGGCCCGGACGGGGCGGCCAAGGCGTGGCTGGCGGGCCGGGGGCTGGCGGACGGCGCCCCGGTGCACGCGTATCCGGAGCGGCCGAGCCCCCAGGAGAAGGCGCGGCTGCTGGACGCGGCGGCCGAGGAGGTCCTGGACATGGGTACGGCGCTGCGCACCACCTCCGGCCGGCTGGTCACCACCGAGCGTCCGGCCCGCTTCCGCGACGCGGTCCTCGGGCTGCTGCGCCGGGGCGGCACCTACCACTGCTATCTGCTGGACCCGTCCTCGGACGCGGCGGCCACGCTCTCCCGCCAGTACCAGGAGGACATGACGCGGAAGATCAAGGATTCGCTGGAGCGGTTCGGCCGTTTCAAGGAGCGCTACGGGGCGGAGGCCGACGGCCTGCGGGTCTATCAGACGGAGGGATTCCCCGGCTTCTCGGCGCTCACCATCGATATGCGCGGGCCGAGTGGGCTGATCCTGTACTCCTCGTATCTGATGGGCACGAGCCGGTACGGGGTGATCGAGCGCGGCGACATGCCGCACTATCTGATCGGTCCGGCCGCCGGGCGGGTCTACACCCGGATCCGCCAGCTGGCCGAGGCGCGGGGCTCGGAGGGGCAGGCCCAGCGCGTGCTGTGAGCGGTTCGGGCGGATCGGGGCGGTCCGGCCGGGCTCAGCGGACGGGGACATTCCACCAGCGGGCCGGGACGGTCCACCCGTTCAGCGGACCGGGACGGTCCACGGCAGGGCGATCCAGACGGTCTTGCCGCCGTCCGCGGTCGGGGTGACGAACACCTCGCCGCCCGACTCCGCGGCCAGACAGCGGACGATCACCATCCCGCGCCCGCTGTCCTGCTGGGTGGCCAGCGGCAGCCACCTGGGCCATTTCGGATGGCTGTCGGTGACCCCGATCTCCAGCCGCTGCTCGCGGTCGAGCCGTAGGTCCACGGTGAAGGTGGGCGACTGGCCCACGGTGTGCTCCACGGCGTTGGTGGCGAGCTCGGAGATGATCAGCCGCACGGTGTCGGCGGCCTCCGCTCCCGCCCCGAGCCCCCATTCGGCGAGCACGTCCGTGACATAGGCGCGTGCCGCGGGAACCGACGCCGGTGCGCTCGGCAGAGTGACGGATGCTTCCTGATGGTCTGCCATGACGGCCTGTCCCTTTCCGGCCGGGGCGCGGCTGCGGACGCGTTTCGAGGGTGGTACTGCGAAACCGGTGAAGTCGTGGGCTGCCCCGACGGCTCTACGCGTCAGACTGCCACCAATGGCCGCCGTAGCGGGGACGATCCATCGAGTTATGCATATATCTGTCGCTCAAAGCGGTGAACTCTGCTACGGAAGACCGGATTTGGAAGGCACACTGGGCCACTGGTGCGACACGCGCTGTGGGTGACGCGCCAAAAGGAAGGCGGGAGGGAGAACTGATGCGATACGGCCCGGCGGTGCGTCGCCGCAAGCTCGGCGCGGAACTGCGCCGCCAGCGCGATCTGGCCGGGCTCACCAGCGGTGAGGTCGCCAACCAGCTGGGCTGGCACCAGTCGAAGGTGAGCCGGATCGAGACCGGGCGGAGCGGCGCCAAGCCCTCGGATGTGGCACGGCTGCTGGAGGTCTACCAGGTCGCCGACCCGGAGCTGCGCGCCCTGCTGGAGGCGCTGTGCCGCGGGGGTGCCTCGGATCCGGAGGGGTCACGGCGCGGCTGGTGGTACGCGTACCGCGATCTGCTGCCGCCCGCCTACCGGGATTTCATCAGCCTGGAGGCGGAGGCCTCGGACGCGTACACCCTGGAGACCACGGTGGTGCCGGGGCTGCTGCAGACCCCGGACTACGCCCGGGCGGTGACCCTCGCGGCGCTCCCGGATCTGCCGGGGCCGCAGGTGGACTCGCTGGTCGAGGTGCGGATCGCGCGCCAGTCGGTGCTGCACGGCGAGCGGCCGCTGCGGCTGCACGCGGTGCTCGACGAGGCGGCGCTGCGGCGTGAGGTGGGCGGGCCCGGAGTGATGACGGCGCAATTGCGCCATCTGGCCGAACTCTGCGTATTGCCTCAAGTGCAGCTACAGGTGCTGCCATTCTCTATCGGAATGCCCATTGGTATGACAGGTCCTTTCATTATTTTCTCTTTTCCGCACATTAGTGACCTGGACGTAGTAGTTCTCGACCACTTGACGAGTAGCCTCTATCTGGAGCGGAAAGAAGACCTCCGGGCGTACAGCGCCGCGTTCGAAGTACTGCGCGCACACGCCCTGACACCTGAGGAATCGTTGTCCTTCATCAACAAAATCGGGGGCGGCGCCTGAGGGGGCACCATGTCCAAAATGTCCGCCAACTCCGTCGACTGGCTGCGCAGCAGCTACAGCGTCGGAATGAACAACTGCGTCGAGACGGCCCTGCTGGGGCCCGACCGGCTCGGCGTGCGCGATTCGAAGAACACGGCGGGACCCGTCCTGCTGTTCACCCCGTCGACCTGGGTCTCCTTCCTCGAGGGACTCAAGGGCGACGGCCCCGGCTCCGGCACCTCCCGCTCGGCCGGAACCGGAAGCTGATCCGTCAGTGAAGTACCTCTTCCGCCGGTGAGCTGATCCGCTCACCTCCCGTCAGGGAGCCATCAGGCGGTCGGCGCGGTCCTCACGATCACGTCGACCGCCTCTTCGACCTGCTCCTCCGTCAGATCCCCGCGCGCGGTCAGCCGCAGCCGGGAGACGTCGTCCGGGACGGACGGCGGACGGAAGCACCCCACCATCAGCCCGGCCGCGCGGCAGTCCGCGGCCCAGCGCACGGCCTTCTCCGGCGACGGGGCCCGCACCGACACCACCGACGCGTCCGGCCGCACCGCGGCCAGCCCGGCGGCGGCCAGCCGCCCGTACAGCCCCATGGCGACCGTACGGACGCGGGCGGCGCGCTCCGGCTCCCGGCGCAGCAGCCGCAGGCTCGCCAGTGCGGCGCCCACGGCCGCCGGGGTGAGTCCGGTGTCGAAGATGAACGTCCGTGCGGAGTTCACCAGATGCTCGATCACCCGGGCGGGCCCCAGCACCGCCCCGCCCTGGCTGCCCAGCGACTTGGAGAGGGTGGCCGTGACCACCACGTCCGGCGCGCCCGCGAGCCCGGCCTCGTGCACCGCGCCGCGCCCGCCCTCGCCGAGCACCCCCAGGCCGTGTGCCTCGTCCGCCACCAGCGCCGCGCCGTACGACCGGGAGGCGCCGGCGAGGGCGGCCAGCGGGGCGGCGTCGCCGTCGACGGAGAAGACCGCGTCGCTGACGACGAGGGCGCGCCGCCGCGCCTTCCCCGCCTTCGCTTCCCCCGCGTCCGCTTCGGCCGCTTCGGCCGCTTCGGCCGCGCCCAGCGCCTTGCGCACGGCGTCCGGGTCGGCGTGCGGGACGACGGCGATCTCGGCGCGGGAGAGCCGGCAGCCGTCGATGAGCGAGGCGTGGTTGTCCGCGTCGGAGACGACCAGGGCGTCCCGGCCGCTCAGCGCCGAGACGGCGGCCAGGTTGGCCGCGTAGCCGGAGGAGAACACCAGGGCCGCCTCGAATCCGCAGAACTCGGCGAGTTCCCGCTCCAGCGTGGTGTGCAGCTCGGTGGAGCCGGTGACCAGGCGCGAGCCGGTGGACCCCGCGCCCCAGCGGTGCGCCGCCGCGGCCGCGGCGGCCGTCACCTCCGGGTGCCGGGCCAGCCCCAGATAGTCATTGCTCGCCAGATCGAGCAGCGGGGAGTCGGCGGGGCGGGGGCTGAGCCGGCGCACCAGCCCCGCCCGGTCGCGCCGCTCCCGCTGTGCGTCGATCCATGCGAACGCGTCGTCGCGGTCGTGGGGCATCGGCTGCCTCGCCTTCCGTGGCCTCGTCTCGGGCACCGACTGTCGGGTCCGGATAGAACGTAGCCTCGTCCATGCCCGGTCATGGTGTGGCAATACACACACCCCGATCAGCGCGTCTTGTACGGTCTCTCCTTGGCCGCGGACGGTGGGGTAGGAAAGGATCGTCGCCATGGACCTGCTGAACACGCTGGTGGAGAAGGGGCTGCGGCGCGAGACGCCCACCCGCGAAGAGGCGCTCGCCGTCCTGGCGACCTCCGATGACGAGCTGCTCGATGTGGTGGCCGCGGCGGGCAAGGTGCGCCGCGCCTGGTTCGGGCGGCGGGTGAAGCTCAACTATCTGGTGAACCTCAAGTCGGGGCTGTGCCCCGAGGACTGTTCGTACTGCTCGCAGCGGCTGGGCTCGAAGTCCGGGATCCTCAAGTACACCTGGCTCAAGCCCGAGCAGGCGGCCGCCGCGGCGGGCGCCGGGGTCGCGGGCGGCGCCAAGCGGGTGTGCCTGGTCGCCAGCGGACGCGGCCCGACCGACCGCGATGTGGACCGGGTCTCCCAGACCATCGCCGCCATCAAGGAGGAGCACCAGGACGTCGAGATCTGCGCCTGTCTGGGGCTGCTGTCCGACGGCCAGGCGGAGCGGCTGAAGGACGCGGGGGCGAACGCGTACAACCACAACCTCAACACCTCCGAGGCGACGTACGGCGACATCACCACCACCCACACCTACGCCGACCGGGTCTCGACCGTGCAGCAGGCCCAGGCGGCGGGGATGTCCGCCTGCTCCGGGCTGATCGCGGGCATGGGCGAGTCGGACGAGGACCTGGTCGACGTGGTCTTCTCGCTGCGCGAGCTGGACCCGGACTCGGTGCCGGTCAACTTCCTCATCCCGATCGAGGGCACCCCGCTGGCCGGGGACTGGAACCTCACCCCGCAGCGCTGTCTGCGGATCCTGGCCATGGTGCGGTTCGTCTGCCCGGACGTCGAGGTGCGGCTCGCGGGCGGCCGCGAGATCCATCTGCGGACGCTCCAGCCGCTGGCCCTGAACCTGGCGAACTCGATCTTCCTCGGCGACTATCTGACCACCGAGGGCCAGGCGGGCAAGGACGATCTCGCGATGATCGCCGACGCGGGCTTCAAGGTGGAGGGCACCGATACGACGACGCTGCCCGCGCACCGCGCGGACGCGGCTGCCGCCGCCGGTTCCGGCTGCGGCGGCCACGGCGGGGAGGGCGGCGGCTGTGGCCCGTGCGGTGACGCGGCGCCCGCCGATGCCGTACCCGCCGACGCCGTACCCGCCGACGCCGTACCCGCCGATGCCGTACCCGCCCAGGCGGCGGCCGGTGCGACGGTCTCCGCCCCCGCGGGCACGCAGGAGTCCCACGTCGGCCTGGTCGCGGTGCGCCGCCGCGGCGCGGGCACGGATCTGCCGCCCAATGCCTGAGCCGCTGACCCCGGCCGAGCTGCGGGAGCTGGACCGGCAGCACGTCTGGCATCCGTACGGCCCGATGCCCGGCCGCCAGGACCCGCTGGTCGTGGAGTCCGCGGCCGGGGTCCGGCTGCGGCTGGCCGAGCCGGTGGAGGGCGTCCGCGAGCTGGTGGACGGGATGTCGTCGTGGTGGTCCGCCATCCACGGCTACAACCACCCGGCGCTCAACGACGCCGCGCGCGGTCAGCTGGACCGGATGAGCCATGTGATGTTCGGCGGGCTCACCCATGAGCCCGCCGTCCGGCTGGCCACCCGGCTGGTGGAGATCACACCGGAGCCGCTCCAGCACGTCTTCCTCGCCGACTCCGGCTCGGTGTCGGTCGAGGTCGCGGTGAAGATGTGCCTCCAGTACTGGCGCTCCCTCGGCCGCCCCGCCAAGCGGCGGCTGCTGACCTGGCGCGGCGGCTACCACGGCGACACCTGGCAGCCGATGGCGGTGTGCGACCCCGAGGGCGGCATGCACCGGCTGTGGTCCGGTGTGCTGCCCGAGCAGATCTTCGCGGACGCCCCGCCACCCGGCTTCGACGCGGACCCCGACCCGGCGTACGAGCGCCACGTCCGTGAGCTGGTGGCCCGTCACGCCCATGAGCTGGCCGCGGTGATCGTGGAGCCGGTGGTGCAGGGCGCGGGCGGGATGCGCTTCCACTCCCCCGCGCTGCTGCGGGTGCTGCGCGAGGCGTGCGACGAGCACGATGTGCTGCTGGTGTTCGACGAGATCGCCACGGGCTTCGGCCGATCGGGCGCGCTCTTCGCGGCCGAACACGCGGGGGTGTGCCCCGATGTGATGTGTCTGGGCAAGGCGCTGACCGGGGGCTATCTGACCCTCGCCGCCACGCTGTGCACCCCGCGGGTGGCGGAGGGCATCTCGCGCGGCGAGGTCCCGGTGCTCGCCCACGGCCCGACCTTCATGGGCAATCCGCTGGCCACGGCCGTGGCCTGCGCCTCGATCGATCTGCTGCTCTCCTACGACTGGCGGCAGGAGGTCAAACGGATCGAGACCGGGCTGCGGGACGGTCTCGCGGAGGCGGCCGCCATGCCGGGCGTCCGGGACGTACGGGTGCTCGGCGCGATCGGCGTCGTCCAGCTGGACCGTCCGATGGACGACGCGGCGATGGCGGCGGCGACGCGGGCCGCGGTGCGCGAGGGCGTATGGCTGCGCCCGTTCCGCGATCTGCTGTACACCATGCCGCCGTACATCACCGGGGACCACGATCTGGCCCGGATCTGCGCGGCGGTCCGGGCGGCCGCGGCCGCGGCCGTCTGACCCGCCCGCCCCGCTCGCGGTCGGCCCTCCCCAGAGAAAAGAGACCGACCGCAGGCCGGGGCACGCGGGGGCAGACCGGGGCAGCCTGAGGCACGCCCCAGGGCACGAACGAAAGCGAAAGGCAACGGAAACGAAGATGTCAGTCTTGGTCGTCACCGGTACGGGCACGGAGATCGGAAAGACCGTCAGCACGGCGGCCGTCGCCGCCGCGGCGCTCGCGCGCGGCCACTCGGTGGCGATGCTCAAACCCGCCCAGACCGGTGTCGCGGAGGGCGAGCCGGGCGATGCCGCGGAGGTGTCCCGGCTCGCCGGGGCGGTGACCCTGCTCGAACTCGCCCGCTACCCCGAGCCGCTGGCCCCCGCCACCGCCGCCCGCCGTGCCGGACGGCCTCCGGTGCGGCCGCACGAGGTGGCCGACGCGGCCGAGAAGCTGGCCACCGAGCACGATCTGGTGCTGGTCGAGGGCGCGGGCGGGCTGCTCGTGCGGTTCGACGAGACGGGGGCGACGCTCGCCGACGCGGCCCGGCTGCTCGGCGCGCCCGTTCTCGTCGTCGCCCACGCGGGTCTCGGCACGCTCAACGCGACCACCCTGACCACCGAGGCGCTGCGCGCCCGCGGACTGGAGTGCCCCGGTGTGGTCATCGGCAGCTGGCCCGCCGCCGCGGATCTCGCCTCCCGCTGCAATGTGGCCGATCTGCCGGAGTCCTCCGGTGTCCCGCTGCTGGGCGCCGTCCCCCAGGGCGCCGCCGCCCTGCCGCCCGCCGAATTCCGCGCCCAGGCCCCCGATTGGCTGGCGCCCCGGCTGGGCGGCACCTGGGACGCGACGCGGCTGGCCGCGTAGCGACACCCCCCGCCTGGGCAGAATCCCGGTACCGGTCATCGTCCCTCCCTGGGACACAGCCGGGACAAACCGTCCGCACCTGGGACAAGGGGGAGCTCCCATGCCCGTATGCCGTCGCACACCCCCGCGTGACGCCGTCCACCACCCGCTCTTCGCCCGCTGCTACGCCAGACTGAGCCCGCTGGCCGACGAGCGGGCCGGTCTGGGTGGGCTGCGCGGCGAGCTGCTGGCCGGGCTCTCCGGCCGGGTCATCGAGATCGGCGCGGGCAATGGGCTGAACTTCCCGCACTACCCCGAGACCGTCTCCGAGGTCGTCGCCATCGAACCCGAGCGCCATCTGCGGCGGCTGGCCACCCGGGCGGGGCTGCGCGCCGGGGTGCCGGTGGACGTGGTGCCGGGCGTCGCCGAGGCGCTGCCGGTCAAGAGCGAGGGGTTCGACGCGGCGGTGGCCTGTCTGGTGCTGTGTTCGGTGCGCGATGTGCGGCGCGCGCTCGCCGAGCTGCTGCGGGTGCTGCGGCCCGGCGGTGAGCTGCGCTTCCTCGAGCACGGCCGCGCCGAGGGGCGGGTTCTGGCGACCACCCAGTGGGCGCTGGACCGCACGGTGTGGCCGCTGATGTTCGGCGGCTGCCATACGGGGCGCGAGGTGCGGTCGGAGATCGCGGCCACGGGCTTCGAGCCGATCGGCCACCGCCGGCTGCGCATCCCGGACCGGGGCCCGACGCTGCCGACGTCCCCGTGCGTGCTCGGCGCCGCCCGCCGCCCGTCCGCGCCCTCCGGTCCCTGATCGCCTCCCCGTCGGCGTTCGCATTCCCGTACGCCCGCGTCCGCAGGCGCGCGTACCGGCGGCCGGGTCCCTACCATCGAGGGCACGACGTTCCGATACGGGGAGGCATCATGTCCACACCGGCGGCAACGAAGACGGACGGGTTCGCGGACGGCGGCGCCCATGTGGCGGCCCGGGCCCGGTCCCTGACCAAGGCGTACGGCAGCGGCGAGACGGCCGTGCTCGCGCTGGACGCGGTGGACGTGGAGATCGAACGGGGCAGGTTCACCGCCGTGATGGGCCCGTCCGGCTCCGGGAAGTCCACCCTGATGCACTGTCTGGCGGGTCTCGACACGGTCTCGTCGGGCCGGGCCTGGCTGGGCGACACCGAGATCACCGGCCTGGGCGACAAGGAGCTGACCCAGCTCCGCCGCGACCGGATCGGCTTCATGTTCCAGTCGTTCAACCTGCTGCCCACGCTCAACGCGGCCGAGAACATCACCCTGCCCATGGACATCGCGGGCCACAAACCCGACCAGGAGTGGGTGAACCGGGTCATCGACACCCTCGGGCTGCGGGACCGGCTGCGGCACCGGCCCGCCCAGCTGTCCGGCGGACAGCAGCAGCGGGTGGCATGTGCGCGGGCGCTCGCCTCCCGCCCCGAGCTGATCTTCGCGGACGAGCCCACCGGCAACCTGGACTCACGGGCGGGCCTTGAGGTGCTGCGCTTCCTGCGGGAGGCCGTGGACGAACTGGGTCAGACGGTCGTCATGGTCACCCACGACCCGACCGCCGCCGCCCACTCCGATCTGGTGCTCTTCCTCGCCGACGGCCGGATCGTGGACCGGATGGAGCGGCCCACGGCCGAGGCGGTGCTGGAGCGGATGCACATCTTCACGGCCGCCACCGCGCCCCCCGGGGCCGCCCCGGACCCCGACCCGCTGAACTGAGCCCGGGGCCCAGGGCCGGTGCCGGACCCGGGCCCGCGCTCGACCGGCGCGGCGGCCGAATGAGGGCCTGCGGTTCGAAAGGCGCCCTGAAGGGGCGCGGGGATGTGCCGATGTGCGGCTCCGCCGCGGCTGTGCCGATATGCGGCTCCGCCGCGTGGGACCAGCCACGACGCCGCCGCAGACGATCGACGGCAGCTCAGCGCGCTCACAGCGGAGCGGCCTTGCGGTGCCGAACGGCGCCGATCTCGGATACGTTCGCGGTATCCGCGATCAAGGAGGGCTCATGGCAAGGCCGTTCCGTTTCGGAGTCAATCTGCTCACCCTTGAATCGGCCGAGGCATGGCGGGAGAAGTGCCGCCATGGCGAGCAACTCGGCTATGACGTGCTGCTGGCCCCCGACCACCTCGGCAACCCAGCCCCGTTCCCGGCGCTGGCCACCGCCGCCGAGGCGACCGAGCGCCCGCGGCTGGGCACCTTCGTGCTCAACGCCGGCTTCTGGAACCCCGCGCTGCTCGCCCGGGAGGTGGCCACCTGCGACGCGCTCACCGACGGCCGGCTGGAGCTCGGCCTGGGCGCCGGCTATGTCAAGGCCGAACACGACAGCGCCGGGCTGCCGTTCGGTTCGCCCCGGGAGCGGGTGGACCATCTGGTGCACACCGTGGCCGAGTTGGAGCGGCTGCTGACCGATTCCGAGCACCGGCCGCGGTCCACCCAGTCCCCGCGCCCGCCGCTGCTGCTCGGCGGCAACGGCGACCGGCTGCTGCGGCTGGCCGCGCGCCACGCCGACATCGCGGCCTTCACCGGCGCGGTGCAGCCCGCCGGCAAGCCCCAGGGCACCCTGCAGCTGATCAGCCCCGAGGCGCTGGAGGGCCGGGTCGCCGCCTTCCGCCGATTCGCCGCCGAAGCGGGGAGGACGAAGGGGTCCGCTGAGAGCGATGACCCCATCGAGCTGAACTACCTCATCCAGATGGTCGGCCCCACCGAGGACCGCCGCGCCAAGGCGCGTGAGCTGGCCCCGTACGCACCGGACCTCACCGAGGACCAGCTGCTGGAGCACCCGGCGCTGCTGCTGGGCGACGCCAAGGAGATGGCGGAGCAGCTGCGGGCCCACCGCGAGCGGTTCGGCTTCTCGTACTTCACGGTGCTGGAGCACAACATGGAGGCGTTCGCCCCGGTGATCGAGGAGCTGCACGGCAGCTGACCCGGCGGAATCCCGTCGACGCCGCGGTCCGCCCGATGGTGGGATACGGCCATGAACGATCTCCGGATACGGGCCGCGGCCCCCGCCGACCTCGACACCGTGCTCACCTTCTGGAAGGAGGCGGCGGAGGGCACCAGCATCAGCGACGACCGGGACGGGGTGGCCCGGCTGCTCGACCGCGACCCCGAGTCGCTGCTGCTGGCCGAGCGGGACGGTGAGCTCGCCGGGACCGTGATCGCCGGTTTCGACGGCTGGCGCTGCCATCTGTACCGGCTGGCCGTCCACCCCGGGCACCGCCGCCGCGGCGTGGCGACGGCCCTCCTGGCGGCGGCCGAGGAGCGGTTCGCGGCCCTGGGCGGACGGCGCGGGGACGCGATGGTGCTGAACGGGAACGAGCTCGCCCACCACGCGTGGAGTGCGGCGGGCTATGAGCCGCAGTCGCAGTGGAGCCGCTGGGTCAAGCCGCTGCGCCCCTGACCCCGGCGGCCGTCCCGGGCGCGGCGCCGCCGTGCGGGGCCTTTCAGGGCCTGTCCGGAGTTGTGATCTGGGCTCGCGGGGCGTGGCAGGCACGCACCACGCCCCGCTCCCTGATCCAGATCACAACTCCAGACAGGCCCTAGCATGGGACGGAGGTGAACCGATGACCGAAGTCCTCCTCCTCGCCGTGGCGCTCCTCCTGGCGGTGGCCTGTGGCGCCTTCGTCGCGGCGGAGTTCTCGCTGACCACGGTCGAGCGCGGCGAGCTGGAACGCGCGGCCGGGCGCGGGGAGCGCGGCGCGGCCGGGGCGCTGAAGGCCGTGCGGAGCCTCACCTACCAGCTCTCCGGCGCGCAGCTCGGCATCACCGTGACCAATCTGGTCGTCGGCATGCTGGCCGAACCGTCCGTCGCGGCCCTGCTGGCCGGGCCGCTCACCGCGATCGGCGTGCCCCCGTCAGCCGTCCACTCGACCGCGCTGGTGCTCGGCACCTTCCTGTCGACCGTCGTGCTGATGGTCGTCGGCGAGCTGGTGCCCAAGAACTGGGCGATCTCCCGGCCGCTGCCGGTGGCCAAGGCCGTGGCCACTCCGCAGCGGGTCTTCAGCTCCCTCTTCCGCCCGCTGATCAGCCATCTCAACAACACCGCCAACCGCACCGTGCGCCGAATGGGCCTGGAGCCCGCCGAGGAGCTGGCCTCCGCGCGCGGCCCGCAGGAGCTGATCGCCCTCGCCCGGCACTCGGCCAAGGAGGGCGCGCTGGAGAAGGGCACCGCCGAGCTGTTCGTCCGCACCCTCAACCTCGCCGGGCTCACCGCGGAGAACGTGATGACCCCGAGGGTGCGGGTGGTGGCGCTGGACGTACGGGCCACCGCCGAGGACGTGGCCAACGCGACCCGCGCCACCGGGCTGTCCCGCTTCCCCGTCTACCGGGGCAGCCTGGACACCGTCGTCGGGCTCGTCCACATCAAGGACGTGCTGGCGGTCCCCGCCGAGGAGCGGCCCCGCCGCCCGGTGTCGGAGCTGATGCGCGAAGCGGTGTTCGTCCCGGAGTCGCTCACCGTGGACCGGCTGCTGGACCGGCTCTCGGCCCAGCGCAGCATGGCCGTGGTGATCGACGAGTACGGCGGTACGGCCGGGGTCGTCACCCTGGAGGACATCGTCGAGGAGGTGGTCGGCGAGGTCCGCGACGAGCACGACCCGCATGAGACCGCCCAGCTGATCCCCATGGGCCGGGACCCGGAGGGCCATACGCTGTACGACGCGGACGGCGCGGCCCGCGTCGATCAGCTGGAGCGCATCGGGCTGCGGGTGCCCCCGGGCCCGTACGAGACGCTGGCCGGGCTGGTCGCCACCGAGCTGGGCCGGATCCCGGCCGTCGGCGACACCGTCGAGCTGGGGGGCTGGTCGGTGGAGGTGCGGAAGGTGACGAGCCACCGGGCGGCCCGGGTCCGGCTGCGGGCGCCGCTGCACGGTACCGGGGGCGACGGGGCCGGCGGTGTGCACGGAGCCGAGGGGGCTACGGGCCGATGACCGTTCTCCAACTGCTGATCGGGCTGCTGACGCTGGTCTTCAA
Source organism: Streptomyces sp. MK37H (assembly GCF_018035285.1). Taxonomy (NCBI): domain Bacteria; kingdom Bacillati; phylum Actinomycetota; class Actinomycetes; order Kitasatosporales; family Streptomycetaceae; genus Streptomyces; species Streptomyces sp. MK37H. The sequence goes on from NZ_JAAAYH010000040.1 coordinate 19,282, forward strand.
CGCCTTCTTCGTGGGCGCGGAGTTCGCCCTGATCTCGGTGCGCCGCAGCCAGATCGAACCGCATGCCCAGCAGGGCGACCGGCGGGCCCGGGCCGTGCTGTGGGGTCTGGAGCATCTCTCCGCGCTGCTGGCCGCGGCCCAGCTCGGGATCACGCTGTGCACGCTGGTGCTGGGCGCCGTGGCGGAGCCGGCCATCGCGCATCTGCTGGAGCCCTTGTTCCATGTGGTGGGTCTGCCGCTGGGTCTGGTGCACCCGATCTCGTTCGTGATCGCGCTGTCCCTGGCCACGTATCTGCACATGCTGTTCGGCGAGATGGTGCCGAAGAACGTGGCGCTGGCCGAGCCGGTGCGCACCGTGCTGCTGCTCGGCCCGCCCCTGGTCGCCCTCGCCCGCGCCCTGCGTCCGGTGATCTTCGGGGTGAACGCCCTGGCGAACGGGGTGCTGAAGCTGTTGCGCGTGGAGCCCAAGGGCGAGGTCGCGGCGACCTTCTCCGACGATGAGCTGGCCCGGATGGTCTCGGACTCCAGCGAGGCCGGGCTGCTGGACGACCGCGCCACCGAGCGGCTGCGGGACGCGCTGGAGCTGAGCCGGCGGCGGGTGCGGGACGTGGTGCTGCCCATGGGCCGGGTGGTCACGGCGCGGCTCGGGGTGACCCCCGATGAGCTGGAGCGGCTGTCGGCACGGACCGGCTTCTCACGGTTCCCGGTGGTGGACGACTCCGGGCGGATCCTGGGCTATCTGCATGTGAAGGACGCGCTGGACGCACGGCCCCGGGATGTGCCGTTCCGCCCCGATCAGCTGCGCCCGATCCCCCGGGTGCGGTCCCTCACGCCGCTGGACGACGTGCTCACCGCGATGCGCGACAGCCGTACCCATCTCGCGGCGGTCATCGCCGCGGACGGACGGCTGGAGGGGCTGGTGACCATGGAGGACGTACTGCGCGAGCTGGTCGCCTGAGGGCTCCTGCCCGCCCGTGTCCGATCATTCCTCGGTGCGTCTGGACTCATGAGCGATGATGCACGCCTGCCAGTGGGCCAGCGCCTCCTCCCTGCCGCCGCCGCCCTCCTCGGCCACCGCCACCAGCGCATGGGCGGCCATCGCGGCGAGCCGCACCGCGACCCGGCACACATCGCGCGTATCGAGCGGCTCCAGGAGGGCGGCGGCGCCCTCCCCGTCGTCGGCGAGCGCGGCGGCGACGATGGCCATGGTCGTACGGTCGCATTCGAAGGCATCCACGCCGACCAGACTGCCCCGCCGCGCGACACGCGGAACCCCGGGCGGTCCAACCGGTCCAACCGGTCCAACCGCGACCCCGGCCGGACGGCCCGCGCGAGGCTCAGCGGCGGGGACCGGGGCCGGGACCGGGCCGGGTGCCCATCGGGTCGTAACGGAAGATCACGTACTCGACCCGGCCGATGACCTTGGTGCGGTTCGTCCGCCGGTACAGCTCGGGTGGCCGGAAGATGTTGTCGTCGTAGATGTCCGCGCCGGGCTCCACATTCCAGCTGGCGGTCGTCCCGTTCCGCGCTCCGCCCTCGAAGTAGATGTGGGTCATCGCCATGCGGCTCATCATGCTCGCGCTCGGCGGTCCACGCAGCCCACGCACCGGGATAGGATCGCCCGAGCCATGCAGACGAACATCACCTACAGCAGCTTTGTCGCGATCGGCGACTCCTTCACCGAGGGCATGTCGGACGCGCTTCCCGACGGCACCTACCGAGGCTGGGCGGATCTGCTCGCCGGGCGGCTCGCGGCCCGCAACCCCGGCTTCCGCTACGCCAATCTCGCCGTACGCGGCAAGCTCATCGGGCAGATCGTCGAGGAGCAGACGGGCCCGGCGGCGGCCATGGGCGCCGACCTGGTGACCCTGGTCGGCGGGCTGAACGATGTGCTGCGGCCGAAATGCGACGTGGACCGGGTGTGCGGACTGCTGGAGGAGGCCGTCGAGCGGCTGGCGCCCAGCTGCAAGCGGCTGGTGCTGATGCGCAGCCCGGGGCGGCGCGGACCGGTGCTGGCGCGGTTCCTGCCCCGGATGGAGCGGCTGTTCGCGTTCATCGACGAACTCGGCGCACGGCATGACGCGACCGTCGTGGACCTGTACGCCTCCGAGGCCGTCGGGGACCCCCGGATGTGGCACGAGGACCGGCTGCATCTGAACGCCGAGGGGCACCGGCGGGTCGCCGAGGCCGTATGGCAGGCGCTGGGCCATGAGCCGGAGGAGGACTGGAACGCGCCCCTGCCGCCCGCGGTGCCCATCGGGTGGCTGGCCCGCCGCACCTCGGATGTGCGGTTCGCCCGCCAGCACCTCGGGCCGTGGATCGGCAGGCGGCTGACCGGCCGGTCCTCGGGCGACGGGCGGGCCCCCAAACGCGCCGAGCTGCTGCCGTACGAGGGCTGATCGGAACGGCCCGCGCCCCGGCCCGTTCGGCGGGATCCGGCCGGGCCGTTCCGGGGGTCCGTCCGGGCCGTTCTGCGGCGTCCCTCGGCCACCGGTCTGGCCTGCGAGGACGGCCAGTAGACTCTGTGCACGTGACTGGTAAGCCGCGCATTCCGAACGTCCTGGCCAACCGCTACGCCTCCACGGAGCTGGCCGTCCTGTGGTCCCCCGAGTACAAGGTGACGCTGGAACGGCGGCTGTGGCTCGCCGTGCTCCGCGCCCAGAAGGACCTCGGAATCGAGGTGCCGGACGCCGCCCTCGCCGACTACGAGCGGGTCCTGGAGACCGTCGACCTGGCCTCGATCGCCGAGCGCGAGAAGGTCACCCGCCACGATGTGAAGGCCCGCATCGAGGAGTTCAACGCCCTCGCCGGCCATGAGCACGTCCACAAGGGCATGACCTCCCGCGATCTCACCGAGAACGTGGAGCAGCTCCAGATCCGGCTCTCCCTGGAGCTGGTGCGGGACCGTACGGTCGCGGTGCTGGCCCGGCTCGGCAAGCTGGCCGCTGAGCACGCCGAGCTGGTGATGGCCGGGCGGTCGCACAATGTCGCGGCGCAGGCCACCACGCTCGGCAAGCGGTTCGCCACCGCGGCGGACGAACTGCTGGTGGCGTACGAGCGGCTGGAGAACCTGCTGGGCCGCTATCCGCTGCGGGGCATCAAGGGCCCGGTCGGCACCGCGCAGGACATGCTGGACCTGCTCGGCGGCGACGCGGCGAAGCTGGCCGAGCTGGAGCGGCGGATCGCCACCCACCTGGGCTTCGGGCAGGCGTTCACCTCCGTCGGCCAGGTCTATCCGCGCTCGCTGGACTACGACGTCGTCACCGCGCTGGTGCAGCTGGCCGCGGCCCCGTCCTCGCTGGCCAAGACCATCCGGCTGATGGCCGGGCACGAGCTGGTGACCGAGGGCTTCAAGCCCGGCCAGGTCGGCTCGTCCGCGATGCCGCACAAGATGAACACCCGCTCCTGCGAGCGCGTGAACGGCCTCGCGGTGATCCTGCGCGGCTACGCCTCGATGACCGGTGAGCTGGCGGGCGACCAGTGGAACGAGGGCGATGTCTCCTGCTCGGTGGTGCGCCGGGTCGCGCTGCCGGACGCGTTCTTCGCCTTCGACGGGCTGCTGGAGACCTTCCTGACCGTGCTCGACGAGTTCGGCGCCTTCCCCGCCGTCATCGCCCGCGAGCTGGACCGCTACCTCCCCTTCCTCGCCACCACGAAGGTGCTGATGGGTGCCGTACGGACCGGGGTGGGCCGCGAGGTCGCCCATGAGGCGATCAAGGAGCACGCGGTGGGCGCGGCGCTGGCGATGCGCGAGCGGGGCGCCGAGCGCAATGAGCTGCTCGACTCGCTCGCCTCCGATGAGCGGATCCCGCTGGACCGGGCCGCGTTGGGCGCGCTGATGGACGACAAGCTCTCCTTCACGGGCGCGGCCGCGGACCAGGTGGGCGCGGTGGTCGCCCGGATCGAGGAGATCGTCAAGGAGCGCCCGGAGGCCGCCGCCTACGCCCCCGGCTCGATCCTCTGACGCGCGGCGATGACCCCCGCCGAACTGGAGGCCGCCCGCGACCGCCTCGTCCCCGATGTGGTCGCGGACGGGCTGCGCGTCCTCTTCTGCGGTATCAACCCCGGGCTGATGACGGCCGCCACCGGCCACCACTTCGCCCGCCCCGGCAACCGCTTCTGGCCCGCCCTGCACGCCTCGGGGTTCACCCCTCGACGGCTCGATCCGTCCGAGCAGTCGGAGCTTGTGCGCTATGGGCTGGGCATCACCAATGTGGTGGCGCGCGCCAGCGCCCGGGCCGATGAGCTGAGCGACGAGGAGTACCGGGAGGGCGGCCGGATCCTGGAGGAGAAGGTGCTCCGGCTGCGGCCGCGCTGGCTGGCGGTGGCGGGTGTCACCGCCTACCGGGTGGCGTTCGGCGACAAGAAGGCGAAGATCGGGCCGCAGACGAGGACCATAGGCGAGACCCGGATCTGGGCCCTGCCGAATCCGAGCGGTCTCAACGCGCACTGGACGCTGGCCGCGATGGCGGAGGAGTTCGGCCGCCTCAGGGCCGCCGCCGGGGACCCTGGCTAGGTGTGTTGTCCTTGGCCGATCTTCCAGTATGCCCGTGATCGTCCGGACGCCCGACGTGACACCGGCCGTGGACACCCGGGAACCACGCGGCCGAGATCGTCACGGCTTCGCCGTACGGCCTGGCAGCGCGGCGGACCGCCCCTTCCGGGCACCGCACGGGCGGTTGGTCCGGGAATGCGCCGCCGCGGCTGCCCGTCCCGCCGCGCCCGCGGTTACGCCCGGACACCTGAGACATGAGGTGATGCCGTCGGCGCGGTCACTCGAACCGTGCTGTGTCGCCCGCCCCTCGACGTACGATCTCGGCTTCGCCGCCGGACAAGTCGATGACCGTGGTCGGCTCGGTGCCGCAGTCACCCGAGTCCACCACGGCGTCCACCACGTGGTCGAGCCGTTCTTTGATCTCCCAGCCCTGCGTCATCGGCTCGTCCTCGTCGGGCAGGAGCAGGGTGCTGGAGAGCAGCGGCTCACCGAGGTCGGCGAGCAAGGCCTGAGTGGCGGTATGGTCAGGAATCCGGACTCCGACCGTCTTTTTCTTCGGGTGCAGCAGCTGCCGCGGCACCTCCTTCGTCGCCGGGAGGATGAAGGTGTAGCTGCCGGGCGTCGCTGCTTTGATCACGCGGAACACGTCTTTGTCGACGTGCACGAACTGGCCCAGCTGCGCGAAGTTCTGGCACACCAGGGTGAAGTGGTGACGCTCGTCGAGGTTCCGGATCGACCGGATCCGGCCGATGCCGTCACGATTGCCCAGTCGGCATCCCAGTGCGAAGCAGGAGTCCGTCGGGTAGGCGATGAGCGCGCCGGAGCGGATCATGTCAGCCACATTGCTGATGGTGCGCTGCTGTGGATTCTCGGGGTGCACATCGTAGTACTTCGCCATCCGCCGAGCCTATGCGATCAGGACACCCCGGCCATCCGAACGAAGCGCCCCGGACCGCCCGCGCCGCCTCACCGCCCACGTCGTCCCGTCCGCGCCCGTCGTGCCCAGCGCCGGAGGGGGCGTCATATCGTCCCCTCCTCCCCTATCGCCACCAGCAGCTGGAACGGCAGCTCGCGGTCGCCCTGCCCGACCCCCAGCCCGACCCAGCGCCCGTCGACGCGCCAGACGCGCAGCTCGGGTACGTAACCGCACAGGGTGTCCAGCGGGGGCGGGACCGGTTCGCCCATCGCCGAGCGCTCCAGGGAGTCGGTCAGGTCGAGGACGTCGGGGGTGCCCCACCGTAAGGTCAGCACCTGGTCCAGCGCGCTCAGCTCGGCCTCGAACTCCTCCAGCACCTCCTCGACCCGGCTCAGATCCGCGTCCCAGAAGTCCTCACTGACCCGGAGGTCGGCGACATGGAAGCCGGGGCCGCTCTCCACCCATCCGTCGGCGGTCCGCTGCGCGGGGAAGTCCCGCACGCGCAGCTGATCGATCGTGGCCACATGGTCCGCCGTACTGGTCATGGTGTCAGTAAAGCGTGTAGGTCGGACATCTGGCCGCCCGTCAGATGACCTGCGCGACGGCCGGGCGGCCCGACCTGGGAGCAGGCTCTCGCCGCCTCCGCGCCCAGCGGATACGATCCGGCAGATACGCACTGGGAGGGAGGCCGACGTTGGGGCGGCTCACCGGCGGGGATCCGTCTCTGCTGCGACGCATCAACTCCGCCGTGGTCCTGCACGCGCTGCGCGCGGCGACCGCGTCCGGCACGGCCACCGGGGATGGCCAGGACGAGGCGGGCGGCTGCGCCGGGAGCGCGAGCCTCACCGATCTGACCCGGGTGACCGGGCTGTCCCGGCCCACCGTCGAGGGGGTGATCGACGGGCTGGCCGGCAGCGGTCTGGTGGTCGAGGTGCCCGCCGAGGAGGGCGGTGTCCGCCGCCAGGGACGCCCCGCGCGCCGCTTTCGCTTCCGGGCCGAGGCCGGGCATCTGCTGGGCATAGAGATAGGGCCGCACCGGGTGGCCGCGCTCCTGTCGGACCTCGATGGGCGCCCGCTCGGCTCGATCGTGCGCGAGGTGTCGGAGAAGGCGTCCGCGGACGAGCGGCTGGAGCGGGTGCGCACCGCCGTCGCGGATCTGCTGCGACGCGCCGGGGTGGCCCGGTTCTCGCTGCGCGCGGTCGGGGTGGGCAGCCCAGGCGTCGTCGAGGCCGACGGCACTGTCCATCTGTGCACCGCGCTCCCCGGCTGGACCGGGCTGCCCCTGGGCGAGCGGCTGCGGCGGTCCTTCCGCTGTCCGGTGCTGGTGGAGAACGACGCGAACACGGCCGCGGTGGCCGAGCACTGGAAGGGCGCGGCGGCCGGTTCGGACGATGTGGTCTTCGTGCTGGCCGGGTTGAGCCCGGGGGCCGGTTCGTTGATCGGCGGACGGCTCCACCGCGGCTTCGGCGGCGCGGCCGGGGAGATCGGGGCGCTGCATCTGCTGGGCCAAGAGGCCGCCCCGGAGGAGGTGCTCTCCACGACCGGGGAGCCGCTGAACCCGCTGGACGAGGCGCAGGTGGCGCATGTCTTCGCGCTGGCCCGGGACGGCGACGTACGGGCGCGGGCGGCCGTGGACCGCTTCGTCCGCAGGCTGGTGCACGACACGGCGGCCCTGGTGCTGGCGCTGGACCCAGAGGTCGTGGTGGTGGGCGGCTGGGCCGCCGGTCTTGACGGGGTGCTGGCCCCGCTGCGCGATGAGCTGTCGCGCTACTGTCTGCGGCCCCCGCAGGTCGCGCTCTCGCTGCTCGGCGAGGCGGCGGTGACCACCGGGGCGCTGCGGCTGGCCCTGGACCATGTGGAGCAGGAGCTCTTCGCGGTCGACAGCACGGTGACGACCCGCCGTGCGAGTCACTGAGGCGGGTCGCACGGGGGCCGTTTCGGGAGGCGTACGGAGCGGTGGCGCGGGGCGGGCCCGGATCAGCCCGCCAGCAGCTCTTCGCCCGCGTCGCCGAAGGTGAGCCGGCAGGTGTCGGCCCGGTACGTGGCCACGGCGACGGCCGCGGTGCGGCCCTGGGCCACATAGCGGGTGGTCACGAGGAGGACGGGGGCGCCGGGCAGCCGGTCCAGCTCCTTGGCGTCGTCCGCGCGGGCCGAGCCGAGCTCCACGGTCTGCTCACGGCCCTCCAGCTCCAGCCGGCGCAGCTCGCGCAGCACGGCGCGGGCGCGGGCCAGCCCGCTGGGGGTGTCGATGGCGGCGAGGCCGGGGACGGACTCGGACGGTACGTACAGCAGCTCGGCGGCGAGCGGCTGGCCGTGGCTCATCCGGGTGCGGCGCACCCGGTGGACCGGGGTGTCGGGGTCGATCTCCAGCAGCCGGGCGACCTCGGCGGGCGGGGCCACCTCGGTGCTGTCGACGGTCTGCCAGGTGTTCTCGCCGGAGGTGTCGGTCCAGCCGTGGGCGTAGTCCCCGACGGCCACGCCGACGCGGGGCGGGGCGACGGTGGTGCCGACGCCGCGGCGGCGCTGCAGCCTGCCCTCCAGCTCGAGCTGCTCGAGGGCCTGCCGGAGGGTGGCGCGGGCGACGCCGAAGCGGGCGGCCAGCTCGCGCTCGTTGGGCAGGATCTCCCCGACCGCGAACTCCGAGTCGAGTGCGTCGCTGAGCACGGTCTTCAGATGCCAGTACTTGGGCTCTGGCACCGATTCCAGCTGCGTGGTCCCCACCATGTCCCCCTTGATTCCGACGGCCGACTGGCTCGCGCGCCTTCACAGTTATGCGCGCTTCTTTATTAAAGGTTGTTGCAGTATCAATGCGACCATAAGGCGGCGTGCGTACTTGGTCAAGACCAATCCCTGACCGGTTATCGTCGGTGACCGTCGGAGCAGGATGCGTTACGGGGCGGGAGCTGAGCTGATGGGTATGGACCAGGTCACGGTGGTCACGGGGGGCAGTCGCGGCATCGGCGCGGCGGTGGCGGTGCGGCTCGCGCGCGCCGGGCACAGCGTGGCCATCGGCTACGAGCACGCGCGGGACGCGGCGGAGCGGTGGGCGGAGGCGGTGCGCGCGGAGGGTGTGCGGTCGATGGCCGTCCAGGCCGACACCAGCGACGCGGCGCAGGTCGAGGCGATGTTCGACCGGGTGCGCGAGGAGCTGGGCCCGATCACCGGTCTGGTCAACAACGCCGGGATCACGGGGCCGTTGGGCCGCTTCACCGAGACCTCGCCGGAGGTGATGCGCCGCGTGGTGGACGTCAATGTGACCGGGGCCCTGCTGTGCGCGAGGCGCGCGGCGCGCGAGATGTCCACGCGCCACGGCGGACAGGGGGGCGCCATCGTCAACATCTCCTCGGGCGCGGCGACGACCGGCAGCCCCGGGGAGTATGTGCACTACGCGGCCAGCAAGGCGGCGGTCGACGCGATGACCGTCGGGCTGTCGAAGGAGCTGGCGGCGGAGGGGATACGGGTCAACTCGGTCCAGCCCGGGATGACGCTGACCGACATCCACGCGCGGATGGGCGACCCCGAGCGGCCGTGGCGCGTCCAGGGGCGGGTGCCGATGGGGCGCCCGGGCGAGCCGGAGGAGATCGCGGGCGCGGTGGCGTGGCTGCTGTCGCCGGAGGCGTCGTACACGACGGGGGCGGTGCTGCGGGTCGCGGGCGGGCTGTAGCGGCGGCCGCGGTCGCGGTCGGCGGCGTGCGGTTGTCCGGGCCGTCGGCTATCGGGTCTACCCTCCGGTAACTCTTGCTGACATGCTGTCTCATACGCCGCGTGCGCCTACCGGAACGCCGATCGTGAGGAGCCACCCGATGCCCGCGTCCCTCTCCTTCTCCGTCGCCACCCCCGGCGGCCCCCGCACCGCCCGGGTCGTCCACGAACGGCGCGGCGCGGGACGGCCGTTGGTGCTGCTGCACGGCATCGGCCACCACTGGCAGGCATGGGAGCCGGTGCTGGACATCCTCGCCGTCGACCGCGATGTGATCGCCGTGGATCTGCCCGGCTTCGGGGCGTCGGACGCGCTGCCGGACGGCATCCCGTACGACCTCGACGGCGTCATACCCGTGCTCGACGCGCTCTTCGAGGCCCTCGGCGTCAAGCGCCCCGACGTGGCCGGGAACTCGCTCGGCGGGCTGATCGCCCTGGAGCTGGGCCGGCTCGGACTCGTCCGGTCCGTCACCGCGCTGTCCCCGGCCCGGTTCTGGACCGAGGCCGAGCGCCGCTACGCCTTCGGCGTGCTGGCCGCGATGCGGGCCGGGGCGCGGGCGCTGCCGCCGCCGATGGTGGCGTGGCTGGCCCGCGGCGCGGCCGGACGGGCCGCGCTGACCGGCGCCATCTACGCCCGGCCCGCGCGGCGTTCACCGGACGCCGTCGTCGCCGAGACGCGGGCCATGCGCGAGGCGGTCGGCTTCGGCGCCACGCTGGCCGCCGGAAGCTCCGGGCTGTTCACCCACGACATCCCCGATGTCCCGGTCACCATCGCCTGGGGCTCGCGCGACCGGCTGATGCCGCGCCGCCAGGGCGTCCGCGCCAAGCAGGTGATCCCCGGCGCCCGGCTGGTCCGCCTCCCCGGCTGCGGCCATGTGCCCATGAACGACGATCCCGCGCTGGTCGCCCGCGTCATCCTGGACGGCAGCCGCTGACAGCCGGCCGCCTCCGTACATCAACCTCCGCACCGCACGCGGCCAGGGTCTTTACTCCAGGCGGCCGCACCGTTATTCACTGGGCGTTCGCAAGAGCGGCATCTTGCACCGATAACAAACACAACAGCACAGCGGTTCTACGAGCGACGGAGGGCACCATGGGGCGGGAATCGGGCAGAGGGATCGGGCGGCGCACGGTATTGCAGGGATCGGCGGCCGCCTCGGCGGCGCTCGCGGTGCCCACCGTGGCATCGGCCGCCGCGTCGGCCGCGTCCGGCGCGCCCGCTCAGGCGCTGTCGGGGCGTCCGAGCGCCGAGTGGGGGGTGCAGGTGGGCGATGTGACGACGTCGTCGGGGCTGGTGTGGGTCCGCTCCGACCGTCCGGCCCGGATGATCGTGGAGACGTCCGCGACCGAGTCCTTCGCGCGGGCCAAGCGCTGGCACGGCCCGCTGGTCGGCCCCGGCAGCGACTACACCGGGCGCACCGCGCTGCACGGCCTGCCCGCCGGGAGCCAGGTGCACTACCGGGTGCTGCTGGCCGACCCGGAGGACCCGCGCCGCACCAGTGAGCCGGTGCACGGCACGTTCCGTACGGTTCCCGAGCGCCGTAAGGGCGTGCGTTTCGTCTGGTCGGGCGATCTGGCGGGCCAGGGCTGGGGCATCAACCCGGACCACGGCGGCTACCGCATCTTCGAGGAGATGCGCCGCCGGGAGCCGGACTTCTTCCTGTGCAGCGGCGACAACATCTACGCGGACGGCCCGATGACGGAGACCGTCAAGCTGCCCGACGGCTCCACCTGGCGCAACCTCGTCACCCCGGAGAAGACCAGGGTCGCCGAGACGCTGGACGAGTACCGCGGCAACTTCCGGTACAACCTGCTCGACCCCGCCCTGCGCCGGTTCCACGCCGAGGTGCCGACGATCACCCAGTGGGACGACCACGAGGTGCTCAACAACTGGTACCCGGGCGAGATCCTGGTCGACGACCGCTACACCGAGAAGAACGTCAACGTGCTGGCGGCCCGCGCGCGCCGGGCGTTCGCCGAGTACTTCCCGATCAGCACGCTGCGCCCGGACGCGAGCGGCCGGGTCTACCGGGTCCAGCACCAAGGCCCGCTGCTGGACGTCTTCGTGCTGGACTGCCGTACGTACCGCGACCCCAACTCGCCGAACCGCCAGCCGGAGGACGCCCAGGGCATCCTCGGCGCCGAGCAGCTGGCATGGCTCAAGCGCGAGCTGTCGCGGTCGCGCGCGGTGTGGAAGGTCATCGCCTGCGACATGCCGCTGGGCCTGGTGGTCCCGGACGGGACCACCGACTTCGAGGCCGTCGCGCAGGGCGACCCGGGCGCCCCGCTCGGCCGTGAGCTCCAGATGGCCGAGCTGCTGCGGCACATCAAGCACCGGAAGATCACCGGCACGGTGTGGCTGACGGCGGACGTCCACTACACCTCGGCGCAGCACTACGACCCGTCGCGGGCGGCGTTCAAGGACTTCGCGCCGTTCTGGGAGTTCGTCTCCGGTCCGCTGAACGCGGGCGCCTTCCCGGCGGTCAAGCTGGACGGCACGTTCGGCCCCGAGCAGCCCTTCGTCAAGGCGCCGACGGTGGCGAACGTCTCGCCCGCCGAGGGTTTCCAGTTCTACGGCGAGGTGGACATCGACGGCGACAGCGCCGAGATGACGGTCCGGCTGCGCGAGGACGGCGGGAAGGTGCTGTTCACCAAGGTGTTGCGGCCGGGTCTGGTCGGCCAGTAGCCGCGTTGCGCGGTGCGCGGCCCCGTACGGTTCGCCTACGGGGCCGCGCGCCGTAAGGCCGCCGCGTTCCGGTGCTTTGCACCGTAAGGGCGCCGCGTTCCCGTGCCGCTCACCGTAAGGCCGCCGCGTACCGTACGGGCATGGGATCCAGCGACGCCCCCGGCCCGGCCTCCCGGCTCACCTATCCGGAGGTGGGCGCCACCCGGCGGTGGCCGCTGCCGTCCGGCTATCGCCATCTGCGGGTGCGGACCCGTGTCGGCCACGGGCCGGCCGCGTTCGAGGCGGCCGGGCGGGCGGTGATGGACTGGCGGATGCACCGCGCGGTGGGGGTGTCGATCCGCGCCGCGGATCCGGTCGCCACGCCGGGGCGGCCGGTCGTGGTGGGTCTGGGGGTCGGGCGGCTGCGGCTGTGCGCGCCGTGCGAGGTGGTGTGGACGGTCGCGGAGGAGTCGCGGACCGGCTTCGCGTACGGCACGCTGCCCGGCCATCCGGAGCGGGGTGAGGAGTCGTTCGTGGTGGAGCTGGGGCCGGATGGCTCAGTGGTACTGACGGTGACGGCGTTCAGCCGTTCGGAGTCCTGGTTCGGCCGGGCCGGAGGGCCGCTGGTGCCGCTCTTCCAGCGGGCGTACGCACGGCGGTGCGGCAGGGTACTGCGCAGGTGGGCGGCAGGATGACGGAACCTCAGGCTTCAACCTTTTGATTTCGGACAAAATAAGCTTCTATTACCAGATGCGCCCTTAACCCATAGGTCACAGTCTGTTCGTGATCACGCAACACCTTTGCGCAAGGGTGTTTGCATGACATTTCGAGCGACCCCCGAGCCCCCTCACCGGCACCTCCCCCGCTGGCGGCACGATCTGGTCGCATGGTGGTCATCACGGCGCCAGGGCCACGCGCCGCCGGGCAGCTCACGTTCGCCCGCGGCCGACGCCCACCCCGCCCACGCCGCGGGCGCCCCGGAGACCACGGCCCCCGAGGCCACCACGCTGTGGCGGATGCGCACGACCGTACGGGACGAGCCGGGCACCCTCGCCGCGCTGTGCGCGGCACTGGCCGGTCACCGGGTCGACATCCTGGCTCTGCAGACCCATCCGCTGACGGACGGCACGGTGGACGAGTTCCTGCTGCGCGCGCCCGAGGCCCTGCCGTCCGACGGGCTGACCGACGCCGTCGCCGCCGCGGGCGGCCGTGACACCTGGGTCGAGCGGGCCGACACCCACGACCTGGTGGACGCGCCGACCCGGGCGCTGACCCTGGCCACCCGCACCGCCCTGGACGCCGCGGAACTCCCGCTCGCCCTGCGCCAGTTGTTCGGCCGCTGCACCATCCACTCGGTGCCCGCCAAGTCCATCAGCGGGCGGTCGCTGGACAGCACACCGCCCGCCGAAGGTGTCCTGGAGGAGACCGTGATGCGGCTGCGCGACCCGTCCGGCGGCGCGATCATCATCGAGCGGCCGTATCTGCCGTTCACCCCCACCGAGTTCGCCCGGGCCCGCGCGCTGGTCGAGCTGGACGCCCGGCTCGGCCCGCGGATCCCGCACGACGGCGATGTGCTGACGCTGCCCGAGGGCAACGCCATCACCGTGCGCCGCGCCGACACCGGCGACCTGGCCGCCGCCCGCGAGATGCACGCCCGATGCTCCTCCACCACGCTCGGGCAGCGCTACCACGGGCCGGTCGGCGACGCCGACCGCTACCTCGCCCATCTGCTGAGCCCCCGCTTCGGCCGCACCCTGGCCGCGTACACCGCCTCCGGGCGGCTGGTGGCCCTCGGCCATCTGCTGTGGGACGGGGACGAGACCGAGGTCGCGCTGATCGTCGAGGACGAGTGGCAGCGCCGCGGCGTCGGCGGGGAGCTGCTGCGGCGGCTGGTGGCGATGGCCGCCGAGACCGGCTGCGAGAGCGTCTACGCCGTCACCCAGTCGGCCAACACCGGCATGGTCGCCGCGATGCGCGCCCTCGAGCTGCCGCTGGACTACCAGATCGAGCAGGGCACGCTGGTGATCAGCGCCCGCCTCGACCCGGCACCGGCACCGGCACCGGCACCCGAGCCGGCCCTTCCGCTGCCGGTCCCGCCGCACGCGCGCTGAGGGGTCCTTGTCCCGCCCGGCGGGTGGACGCGGGCCACCCGTGCAGCTGCGGCCCGCTGCTCCGATCGGCAACCTCGTAGCACACCGTTCCTAGGGACTGAGCGGGGGTGAGTCCTGGTGTCAGAACTCACGCTCAGCCGTGTGCCCCGAACGGTTGTGGGCACACTGGTCCCCCGCTTTCGCTCCGCGTCCGGCGCCGACGGATCGGGTCCGTGGTCCGGGAATGCGGGGGCGGGTTTCCTCACGCCCCGGGAAACCCGATGCGGCCTGGACGGTCCGATGCCCCACCGCATCGCTCCGGTGCGGTGGGGGCGGTTGCGTCCGTCGCCGGATCGGGCGTCCCAGGGCGCGCCGTCCGATCGCCACGGCCGCAGCGTCGTGGCAGGTGGTTTTGCGGGTCCTTGTGGTCAGGGGCCGTTGCCAGTGCTGGGCGCCCCAGCGGCTGGTGTAGGCGGGATCGACGGCCACGATGGTGATGCCGAGCTCGGCTGCCATGGACACCAGCCTGCTGCGCAGCCTACTCACGGGCATGCCGGAGATCAGCTGCCGGAACCGCTTCCGCCGACCATGCTTCTCCCGGGTGGTGTCCGCCTGGAAGTCCAGGTCTTCGATCGCGATGGCCAGGCCATGGCGATTGGCCCAGTGCAGCAGGCGGATGATCGCGTGTCGGACCTGGGCGTCGCGGTGGTCCGCGCTGCCGGTGAGGTGGTAGTCGAATCTGCGGGGCTCGCCAACTGGGTTGCCGTGGGCATCCAGGCGCCAGGCGGCCAGGTGATCGGCATTGGTGTCCACACCGATCAGCCCACCGGACCGGACCGCCTCCAGCGGTATCGTCCTCACTGGCGGTATCTGCCAGGAGGCAGTCAGATACCAGCGTTCACGACGCACGTCGAAGTGGATGCGGTACGCCACAGCACGGTTCGCCTGGACGCGGTCCGCCCACTGCTGTCCCCGGTGCCGGAAGCCGATCCGGCAGGCCAGCACGTACCGGCCGTGGGGTGCGTTCGCCAGCCCGGCCAGGGGCGCCGGGAGCTTGATGCTCACCTCACCGTCCGGGGAGACACGGATCGTCTCGTTCCCGTATCGCTTCCCCGATTCGCCGTCGGCCTGGAGAAACCAGCGCTCTGCCTCCCACCGCACACGCCACTCGGCCTCGGTCAGCCAGGTGGCTTGGAGGTTGTGCCGGTTGCGCAGCAACTTCGCTCCACCCCGCACCACCCGCACGCGTCCTGCTTCACAGTCGGCCCGCTCCCGTTTCAGTCGGTCTTGGAGCAGGTGCAGGCGCCGGGACTTGGCGAACCACTCCTGTCGGGAGCGGTAACCGCCCGGCGAGCTCTTGGAACCCTTCGCCCCGATAGGTAGTGCCAGTCGGCGAGCGATCGTGTCGATGCTCGCCTGGAGGTACTGGATGTAGGCGAGTTGTCCGCGTCGAGCCAGTGCCCACTGGTCTTGCGTGGCCTTGGTGATGCTGCCCGCCCAGCGTGAGGAGGACTGGCCGGTCAATGCCCGCTTGCGCTGAGCCCACTGGTCCGTATCGTGATCCAGCCCGGCCGCGCAGCGGGCCTTCAAGTCCCGGGAGGCCAGGGAGCCCAGCAAGCCACCGACCAGACGCAGGACCCTCTGGTCCTGCCCGGTCAGACCCTTGAGGCTGTCACGGATGGCTACCCCGGACGGACCGGGCGCCACGAATGACGCTGCCACCTCGCGCAGTCTGTCCACCCCCTACGCGGCTCGAAGATCCCGTCAGGGCATCTAACGAGCACCTCCCGCAAAGGTCACATATTCGACGCAGGAACTCCGGTTCCCTTTCAAGGTGTCGCACGTCGTCGACCATCAGTCGTGTACACCAGAACGCGCCTAAGCGCGGTCAAGCGGCAACAGTTCCCAACCCCTGTTCCCATGCGTCACACCCCCGTGGTGCTGACGCCGCACCCCGGAACGTACGAGGATGGGCCGCATGTCCGATACCAAGAACGCTCCGCTGCCCCGTCAGGTCGCCGACGGCTATGTCGACGCCCTCATCGAACTCGACCCGATCACCGGCACCTACCTGGGCGTTCCCGAGAGTTCCCGGCGCCTTCCGGACTTCTCCCCCGAGGGGGCGAAGGCCATCGCCGACCTCGACCGGACCACCTTGGACCAGCTGGCCGAGGCCGAGGCGCGCCCCGGCGCGGACAGCGACGCCGAGCGCCGCTGCGCACGGCTGCTGCGGGAGCGGCTGACCGCCGAACTCGATGTCCACGAGGCCGATGAGCACCTGCGCGCGGTCAGCAATCTGAGCTCCCCGCTGCACTCGGTGCGGGGCATCTTCACCGTGATGCCCACCGAGACCGAGGAGGACTGGTCGGCGGTGGCGGCCCGGCTGCGCGCCGTACCGGCCGCGCTGGAGGGGTACCGCGCATCGCTCGCCGAGGGGCTGCGGCGGAACCTGCCGGCCGGTCCCCGGCAGGTGGCCACGGTCCTCGAGCAGCTGGCGGAGTGGATCGGCACGGACGGCGGCTGGTTCGCGGACTTCACCTCCGAGGGCCCCGACGCGCTGCGCGGTGAGCTGGACGAGGCCGCCGCGGCCGCCACGGGCGCGCTGGTCGCGCTCCGCGACTGGCTGCGCGACACCTATGCCCCGGCCGTCGAGGGCGCCCCCGATGTGGTGGGGCGTGAGCGCTACCGCCGCTGGGCCCGGATGTGGAACGGCACGGACCTCGACCTGGACGAGGCGTACGCGTACGGCTGGTCGGAATTCCACCGGATCCACGCCGAGATGCGCACCGAGGCCGAGAAGATCCTGCCCGGCGCCAACCCGTGGGAGGCGCTGCGCCACCTCGACGCCCACGGCGCCCATATCGAGGGCGTCGAGGAGACGCGGGTGTGGCTTCAGGAGCTGATGGACGAGGCCATCGAGCAGCTGGACGGCACCCACTTCGACCTGGCCGAACGGGTCAAGCGGGTCGAGTCGATGATCGCCCCGCCGGGCAGCGCGGCGGCGCCGTACTACACCCAGCCGTCGGTGGACTTCTCCCGCCCCGGCCGGACCTGGCTGCCCACGATGGGCGAGACCCGCTTCCCCGTCTACGACCTGGTCTCCACCTGGTACCACGAGGGCGTCCCCGGCCACCATCTGCAGCTCGCGCAGTGGGCGCACGTCTCCGACCAGCTCTCCCGCTACCAGGCCACGGTCGGCATGGTCAGCGCCAACGCGGAGGGCTGGGCGCTGTACGCGGAGCGGCTCATGGACGAGCTGGGCTATCTGTCGGATCCGGAGCGGCGGCTGGGCTACTTGGACGCGCAGATGATGCGGGCGCTGCGGGTGATCGTGGACATCGGGATGCACCTGGAGCTGGAGATCCCCGCCGATTCGCCCTTCCACCCCGGTGAGCGGTGGACTCCGGAGCTGGCGCGCGAGTTCTTCGGGCTGCACTGCGGCCGTCCGGCGGAGTTCCTCGACAGTGAGCTGGTGCGCTATCTGGGCATGCCGGGCCAGGCCATCGGCTACAAGCTGGGCGAGCGGGCCTGGCTGACGGGGCGGGAGGCGGCCCGTAAGGCGCACGGCGACGCCTTTGACGCCAAGAAGTGGCACATGGCGGCGCTGTCGCAGGGGTCGCTGGGTCTTGACGACCTGGTGGAGGAGCTGTCGGCGCTCTGAGCTCGTTGTCGCTTCCGTGCTTGTGGTGAGGGCGGGCCGCATCCG
>NZ_JAAAYH010000400.1:0-8382 GCF_018035285.1 Streptomyces sp. MK37H
GGGCCTGGGGCAGAGCCCCGGCACGGGGCCTGGGGCAGAGCCCCGGCACGGGGCCTGGGGCAGAGCCCCAGGACGGGGCCTGGGGCAGAGCCCCAGGACGGGGCCTGGGGCAGAGCCCCAGGACGGGGCCTGGGGCAGAGCCCCGGCACGGGGCCTGGGGCAGAGCCCCAGGACGGAGCCTGGGACGAAGCCCCGACACAGAGCCTGAGGCAGAGCCCCGACACAGAGCCTGAGGCGAAGCCCCAGCACGGGGGCCTGGGACGAAGCCCCGGCACGGGGGCCTGAGGCGAAGCCCCAGCACGGGGGCCTGGGACGAAGCCCCGGCACGGGGGCCTGAGGCAGAGCCCCGGTTCGGGGTCTGGGGTTTCGCCCCAGTTTCGGGAAGGGGCGGGGAGGGGACAGCCCGCCGCAGGCGTCACCAGCCGCCGGACAGCCCTAGGACGTCGCGGCCACCGGATAATCGGCTCCGAGCGTGACCTCGCGCCAGGTGTCGAAGGTGGCCCTGAGGGAGTCCAGCCGGGCCTGGGCGATGTCGTAGGCGGCCTTGCCCAGCAGCAGCCGCAGCGGGGGTTCCGCCGCCTCCACAGCGCCGATGATGGCCTCGCTCGCGCGGACCGGGTCGCCGGGCTGGTGGCCGTAGGTGGCGAGGGTGCCGGCGCGCCGTGCGCCCGCGGTCCCGGCGTAGTCGTCGATGGTGGTGGCGGACTGGCGCATGGAGGGGCCGGACCAGTTGGTGCGGAAGGCGGCGGGCTCGACGATCGTCACCTTGATGCCCAGCGGGGCAACCTCGGCGGCGAGCGATTCGGACAGGCCCTCCACGGCGAACTTGGTGGCGTGGTAGTAGCCGGTGGCGCCGAAGGCGGCCAGGCCGCCGAGGGAGGAGATGTTCACGATGTGGCCGGCGCCGCGGGCGCGCATGCCCGGCAGCACCGCGCGGGTGACGTCCACCAGGCCGAAGACATTGGTGTCGAACAGGGCCCGGACCTCCTCGTCCTCGCCCTCCTCGAGCGCGGCGAGATAGCCGTAGCCCGCGTTGTTGACGAGTACGTCGATGCGGCCGAAGGCGGTTTCCGCCTCCTTCACCGCCTCCGCCACCCGGTCCTTGTCGGTGACGTCGAGCGCCAGGGCCAGCGCGCGGTCCCCGTGACCGGCGACGATGTCGGCCACCTGCCGGGGGTCGCGGGCGGTGACCACCGCGCGGTGGCCGTGGGCGAGGACAGCGGTGGCCAGTGCCCGGCCCAGACCGGTGGAACAGCCGGTGATGAACCAGACGGGCGAGTCATTGACGGTCATGCGGAAGAGTCCTTCGTCGTGGTGCTCATGGGGTCGTGGGGCGCCTCCACCACGTCGGCGGTGAGGCTGCCCAGCAGGGCCAGCGCCTGCTCGGACGGGCTGTCCGGCTCCGCCTGGTAGACGATGAGCTGCTGACCGGGGGCGCTGTTCACGGTCAGTGCCTCGTACTCCAGGGTCAGCTCACCGACAAGGCGATGCCGGAAGCGCTTGGTCTCATGGGTCTTCTGGCGGATGTCATGGCGGGCCCACAGCCGCCGGAACGTCTCGCTCTTCAGCGACAACTCACCGACGACGGCGATCAGTTCGGGGTCCTCGGCGTCGATTCCGGCCGCCGCGCGGAGCCCGGCGACGGTATTGACCGCCACCCGGTCCCAGTCGGGGTAGAACTCCCGCGCGTCCGGGTCGAGGAAGACCAGCCGCACCAGATCCCGGCTGTGGGTGTGCCCGTCGAACAGGGCCCCGCCCAGGGTGTTGTGGGCCAGTACGGTCAGACAGCGCCCCAGGACCACGGCCGGGGTCCGTGGCCAGCCCTCCATCATCCGCAGCAGGGTCGGACTCACCCGCTCCCGCCGCGCGGCCGGGCGGCGCCGGCCGGGGGCCGGACGGGCCAGCCGGTGCAGATGGGCGACCGCGTCCTCCTCCAGCACCAGCGCCCGGGCCAGCGCCTCGACCACCTGCGCCGAGGGATGCCGCTCCCGGCCCTGCTCCAGCCGTATGTAGTAGTCGGTGCTGACCCCGGCCAGCAGGGCGACCTCCTCCCGGCGCAGCCCCGCCACCCGGCGCCGGCCGGCGGGCAGGATGTCCACGTCCTCGGGCCGCACCCGTTCACGGCGGGCGCGCAGAAAGCGCCCCAGTGGGTTCTCGCTGTCCATGAAAGGGAGCGTAGACCGGGGAAAGCACGGTCAGGGCCTCGTAAGGTGGCCGCGCTACTCCTAGTCTGGGCCGGGAGGTGCCACCCATGGACCACTACGGGGAGCGCAGGGTCGACCGGGGGCCGGACGCGGGCGGCTGCCCGGTGCGGCGGGGGCCCGACGGGATCTGGCAGGTGTCCGGCTACGCGGAGGCCCGCGCCGTACTGCGCGCCACCGCCACCGTGCAGGCCGGGCTCGGCGTCGAGACGGTGGAGAAGCTGCCGTCCCGGTTCCGGCGCCCGGTGCTCTACCGGGACGGTCCGGAACACCGCGAGGACCGGCGGCAGACCGCCCGGTTCTTCACCCCGCGCCGGGTCGACGAGCACTACCGCCAGGTCATGGTCGAGGTGGCGGAGGCACAGCTCGACACCGTCCGGGAGACCGGCCGGGGCCACCTCGCCGACCTGAGTTTCCATCTGGCCATCGAGGTGGCCAGTGCCGTGATCGGTCTGACGGAGAGCCGGCCCGGGATCCGGGGGCGGCTGGAGCGCTTCTTCCCCGAGAAGTTCGGGACACCCGGGCTGACCAGCCTCCACGGGATCCGCTGGCTGGTTCGGCAGAACTCCAGCTGGCTGCGGGTCTACTGGGGTGATGTCCGCCCGGCCGTACGGGCCCGGCGACGACGGCGGCGCGACGACCTGATCTCCCATCTGCTGGACGAGGGGTGTTCGTCCGGCGAGATCCTGGGGGAATGCCTCACCTTCGCCGCCGCGGGCATGGTCACCACCCGGGAATTCGTCAATATGGCCGCGTGGCATCTGTTCGGCGACGCCGCCCTGCTGGCGCGATACCGGGCCACCGACGAGCCCGGCCGGATCGCCATCCTGCAGGAGATCCTCCGGCTCGAACCGGTCATCGGCCGGCTCCGCCGCCGTACCACCGCACCGCTCCGGCTGCCGGGCAGCGGCCAGGGCCCGGACGCGGAAGTGACGGTCCCGGCCGGGGAGTTGGTCGACGTCCTGCTCCACCGCGCCAATCTCGACGCCCGTACGGTGGGCGAGCGGCCGGAGCGGCTGTGTCCGGGCCGCCCGATGGCCGCGGGCGCGGGGGCGCCGGGGCTGTCCTTCGGGGACGGTGCGCACAAATGCCCCGGGGCCACCATCGCGCTCCTGGAGACGGATGTCCTCCTCAGCCGGCTGTTCGCCCTGCCCGGCATCCATATGGCGGCCCCGCCCAGGGTCGGCTTCAAGGACGGGATCGACAGCTATGAGCTGCGCGGCTGCACGGTGGTGCGCACCGGCCGAGCCTGACCGGCCGGTGGCGGGCGCGGCTCAGCGCGGGTACAGCCGCCGCCGTGCCGTGGTGAACCGGGCGAGGGCGTCCGGGAGCGGGTCGATGCCGATGCCGGGCGCGGTGGGCACCGGGAGGTGGCCGTCCTGGAGGACGAACGGCTCGGTGATGTCCTCGGCGAAGTACCGGCCGGAGGCCGAGGTGTCACCGGGCAGGGTGCAGCCGGGCAGGGCGGCGAGGGCCAGGTTGGGGGCGCGGCCGATACCGGTCTCCAGCATGCCCCCGCACCACACCGGGACCCCGTGGGCGGTGGCGAGGTCGTGGATGCGGCGGGCCTCCGGATAGCCACCGACCCGGGCCGGTTTGATGTTGATGACCCGGCAGGCGTCCATCGCGATCGCGGACGCGGCGTCGCGCGCGTTGTGGATGGACTCGTCCAGACAGACCGGGGTGGTCAGCCGCCGCTGGAGCCGGGCGTGGGCGTGGAGGTTGTTCTCCTCCAGCGGCTCCTCGATGAGCAGCAGCCCGAACTCGTCGAGTTTCCTCAGGTGTTCGGTGTCGGCAAGGGTGTACGCGGTGTTGGCGTCGACCTGCAACGGCAGCGCCTCGCCGAACCGTTCCCGTACCGCGCGCACCGGCGCCACGTCCCAGCCCGGCTCGATCTTCAGCTTGATGCGTACGTAGCCCTCGGCGAGATACCGCTCGACGTCGTCGATCAGCTCGGGGAGGGAGTCCTTGATGCCCACGGACACCCCGGCGGGCACCCGCTCGTGGACCGAGCCGAGGAAGGTGGACAGCGGCATGCCGTGGGCATGGAGTTCGGCGTCGAGCAGCGCGGTCTCCAGGGCCGCCTTGGCCAGCTCATGGCCCTTGACGGCGGCCATGGCGGGGGCGAGGGCCGCGGTCGTGGGCGTGGGGAGGGCGGCCACCCGGGGCAGCAGGAAGTCGCGGATCACGATCTCGGCGCCGGCGATGAACTCCGCGCAGTACAGCGGCTCCGGGTCGGCGGCGAACTCCGACCAGCCCTCGGCCCGGTCCGTGACGATATGCAGCAGAAAGGTGTCTTTGCTGGTCATCGTCCCGAAGGAGGTGCGGAAGGGGGTGATCAGCGGAAGGGCGACATGGAGCAGTTCGGCGCGTTCGAGCCTCATGGCCGCGGGTCCTCTCCGGGGGTGGTCGGGGTGGGGTTCCGGGTGAGCCGGTACCAGCCGTCGCGGGACATCGCGGTCGCCCGGAAGCCCTCGGCGTACGCCTCGGTGAACACCTCGCGCACGGCGTGCCGCCAGCGCAGCGCCAGGGCCGGGTCGGCGGTGCGCAGCGCGACGATGTCCCCGGGCACCCTGCACCACAGCCGGTCCCCGTGGCGGGCGGCGAGCGGACCGCCGTCGGGGGCGTGGCGGACGGCCGGGGCGGCTGCCCGGTCGTCGGTGTCGTCGGCGGGGGTGGGTGCGGGTGCGGGTCGCGCGCGGAGGTCCCAGCGGGCGGTGAGCCGGTCGCTCTCGTCGCCGTCGTTCACCCCGTCGTTCATGGGCCCGTAGAGGTCGACCAGGTACTCGGCGCCGACGGCACCCAGTTTGACCAGGTTGAAGCGGGCGTTACGGGCGACCAGCGGGTCGAAGGTCCAGCGCATGGTGTGGGCCCCGCGCTCCAGCGCCCAGCCGCGCTGGGCCTGTTTGACGGCGTGGCCGACGCCCCGGTCGGAGGCGGTGGTGGCGGCCACGAGCGAGTACACCTCCCGGTCGGCGGGCGGGCCGAAGACCGCGACCGCGGCGCCGGAGAGCCGCTCGCCGCCAGGCCCGGTCGGGTACGCGGCGTGCACCGCGCCGCCCGCGTGGACGATGCTGTGCAGCACCTCGGCCGGATAGGGCGGGTTGCTGCGCGGCAGCCGCCACACCTCGGCGAAGAAGTCGGCCACCGCCTGGACACCGGCCACGTCGTGGACGGTGCGGACGGCGACCCCGGCGGCGCGGGCGGCGGCGGTGGCCAGCGCCTCGGTGTCCATCGTCACTGATGTCATGAGCCTGAGTCTCCCGGGGCGCACCCGCGCTCGGCTTGTCCGGACGCACAAGCGCGACCTAGGGTCCTGTTGCGATCAGCCAATCGTCTCGTGCGTCAGCCCCCTGGAAGGCCCGGTACCGCCCATGGACACCCGCACCCTCGGGGAGCTTCTGGACACCCTGGGCGAGCCCGCGCTGCGGCTGCTCACCGCCCCGTCCGGGCTCACCACGCCCGTCACCGAGGTGGTGCTGTACGACGCCCACGCCCCGTTCCCGGACCGGGCGCCCGGCGCCCTGCTGCTGGCGGTCGGGGTGCGGGCGGACGCGGCCGGGGCGCTGGTGGACGAGGCGGCGGCCGCGCGGATGGCGGGTCTGGTCATACGCGGCGAGGACGGACCCGCATCCGGGCAGGGACCCTCGTCCGGGCAGGGACCCTCGTCCGGGCAGGGGCTCGCGTCCGGGCACGGGCAGGGGCTCGCGGACGCCGTCGCCCGGGCGCGGGAGCGGGGGCTGGCCCTGCTCACCGTGGACGAGGACGCCGCCTGGCACCATGTCCATCTGCTGCTGGCCGGGGCGGTCGGGGCCCGGCCCTCCCCCGCGGGCGGCGCCGCGCTAGGCGATCTGTTCTCGCTCGCGGGCGCCGTGGCCACGGCCGTGGGCGGCGCCACCGTGATCGAGGATCCGCGCCAGCGCATCCTCGCCCACTCCACCATCCCCGGCCAGCCCGTGGACGAGCCCCGGCGCCAGGGCATCCTGGGCCGTCAGGTGCCGGGCAGCCCGGCGAACACCGAGCAGTACCGGGTGCTGTTCGCCTCCCAGGGGCCGGTGCGCCTGCCCGCCCTCAGCGCCGAGGAACTGCCGCGGCTGGCCGTCGCCGTACGGGCGGGCGGTGAGACCCTCGGCTCGCTGTGGGTCGTCGACGACGGGACCCTCGCACCGGACGCCGAGGAGGCGCTGGCCCAGGGCGCCTCCACAGCCGCCCTGCTCCTGCTGCGGGCGCGGGCGGCACAGGAACTGTCCCGCCATATGACCGGCGATCTGCTGCGCCGTCTCCTGGACGGCACCGCCGAGCCCGCCACCGCCGCCGAGCGCCTGGGGCTGGCCCCCGGTACACCGGTGCGGGTCGCCGCCTTCGCGCTGGAGGGCGCGGCGGGCGCGCCGGACGGGGAGCAGGCCGCGCTGCGGCTGCTGGATCTCGTACGGCTGCAGTGCGAGGCGCGGTACGGGCGGCATGCCTGTGTGCTGGTCGACGGGGTGGTGTACGCGCTGTTGCCGGGGACGTACGGGCGGGCCGGGGAGCGGCAGCGGCGGCTCGCCGAGGACATCGTGCGCCGCGCGGGGCAGGCCCTGAGGGTACCGGTGCGGGCCGGTCTCGGCGATGTGGTGCCGGAGGTGGCGGAGGTCCGCGGCTCGCGGGAGGACGCCGATCTGGTGCTGCGGGTGCTCGGCCCGGACGAGACGGTGGCCGCCATGGCGGAGGTCCGGGCCCGCGCCGTACTGCTCCGGCTCACCGAACTCCTCGGCGAGCGGCGGGAGTTGGCGGCCGGGGCATGGCGGGACATCGTGGCGTACGACGCCGGGCACGGCACGGACTACGCCCGGACGCTGGTGTGCTGGCTGGACGCCGGATGCGATATGGCGCGGGCGGCGCGGCTGCTGGCCGTCCACCCCAACACCTGCCGCTACCGGCTGCGGCAGGCGCGGACGCAGCTGGGCATCGACCTGGACGACCCGGACGAGCGGCTGGTGCTGTGGCTTCAGCTGCGCACGCTCGCCGGGCTGCGGGGCACGAGCGCCTAAGGGCTCCGCTGGAAGTGCCCCGACCTGCCGTCGATCGTCCGCGGCGTCGTCGTGGCTGGTCGCGCCCACGCGGCGGAGCCGCACATCGGCACAGCCCGCGCCCCTTCGGGGCGCCTTTCTGCTGAGGGGTGTGCTGCGGATTCAGCCGAGCCAGCCCATGAGCCGCGCCTCGCACTCCCGCAACTGCTCCACCGGCACATACTCGCCCGCGGTGTGGGCCAGGGACGGATCGCCGGGGCCGTAGTTGAGCGCCGGTGTGCCGAGCGCGGCGAAGCGGGCGACATCGGTCCAGCCCAGTTTGGGGCGGGGCGCCACGCCGAGGTACGCCACGAGCGAGGCGGCCGCTTCCTGATCCAGGCCGGGACGGGCGCCCGGGATGTTCTCGGTGATCTCGACCTCGTACTCGGGGAAGAGGTCGCGTACGTACGCCTCGGCCTCCTGTGGCGAACGGCTGGGCGCGAACCGCAGGTTGACCGTGATGACGCACAGGTCGGGCACCACATTGCCGGCCACGCCCGCGCGCACGGCCACGGCGCTCAGCCCCTCGCGGTACTCCAGCCCGTCGATGGTGATCCGCTCGGCGGTGTGGTCGTCCAGGCGCCGCAGGACGGCGGCGGCGCGGTGGGCGGCGTTGACCCCCTTCCAGGCGCGGGCGGTGTGCGCCCGCTCGCCGCGTACCGCGATGTCCGCCATCAGCACACCCTGGCAGCCCGCCTCGACACCGGCGTCCGAGGGTTCCATGAGGATCGCCAGATCGGCCTGGACCAGCTCGGGGCGTTCCGCGGCGATCCTGGCCAGGCCGTTGCGGTCGCCGGCCACTTCCTCGCATTCGTAGAACACGTAGGTGATGTCGTGCACGGGCGCGGGGAGTGCCGCCGCGAGCCGGAGGGCGACCGCGACACCGCCCTTCATGTCGCAGGCCCCGAGGCCGTAGAGCAGCCCCCCGTCCAGCCGGGAGGGGAGGTTGTCCGCGGCCGGGACGGTGTCCAGGTGCCCGGCGATGACCACCCTCCGGTCGCGGCCCAGGTGGGTGCGGGCCACGACGGAGTGGCCGATCCGCTCGACGGTCAGCCACGGCAGGGCGCGCAGCGCGCTCTCGACGGCGTCGGCGAGCGGGGCCTCATGGCCGCTTTCCGAGGGGATGTCGACCA
>NZ_JAAAYH010000401.1:0-8378 GCF_018035285.1 Streptomyces sp. MK37H
ATGGACGAAGGGCGGCTCGACGCGGAACGGCTGACCCGCTACTACCTGGAGCGGATCGAACGTATCGATCCGCTTCTGCACGCGGTGATCGAGGTCAATCCCGACGCGCTGCGAGAGGCCCGGCGTCTGGACGCCGGGCAACATCCCCGTGGGCCCCTCCACGGCATGCCCGTTCTGCTGAAGGACCTGGTGGAAACCGCGGACCGCATGCACACAACGGCCGGATCACTCGCCCTGGAGGGCCTCCGGCCGGCAAGGGACGCCACGGTCGCGGCCAGGTTACGCGCGGCCGGTGCCGTCATCCTCGGCAAGACCAACCTGAGCGAGTGGGCCGGTGGGATGTCGCTTACCCACCACGCCGGCTGGAGCGCCCGCGGTGGGCAGACCCGGAACCCCTACAAGCTGGATCGGTCTCCGAACGAGTCCAGCTCCGGTACGGCGGTCGCCGCCGCGGCCAACCTGTGTGTCGCCGGGATCGGTACCGAGACCAACGGTTCGATCATCGACCCCGCCTCGGCGAACTGCGTCGTCGGGGTGAAGCCGACCGTTGGACTGGTCGGGCGCGGCGGAGTGATCCCCGGCGTGCCCAGCCAGGACAGTGTCGGCCCGATCGCGCGCACGGTCCGCGACGCCGCGATCCTGCTGGGCGTCCTCGTCGGCATCGACGACCGTGATCCGGCGACCGGGGCGAGCCGTGGCCACTTCCATCGTGACTACACCCGTTTCCTGGATGCCGACGGACTGCGTGGTGCGCGGATCGGCATACCGCGAACCGTGTACTTCGGCTACAGCGACCATGCCGACGAGATCGCGGAGCGGGCGATCGCCACGCTGCGCGCCGCCGGCGCGACCGTGGTCGACCCGGCCGACATCCCGACGGCCGAGCGACTCGAGGACCTCCCCAGCTCGAAGATCGTTCAGGTATACGAGATCAAGCGCGCGCTGAACGCCTATCTGGCCGGCGCCCCCGGCGACCACCCGCGCGGCCTGGCGGAGCTGATCGCCTTCAATCGCGCACACGCCGACCGCGAGCTCCGCTATGTGCGGCAGGACGGTCTGGAGGCCGTGCACCGGCTGGACTTCACCGAGAGCGAGTACCGCGAGGCGCTGGCCACCAACCACCGGCTGTCGCGTGCCGAAGGCATCGACGCGGTGCTACGGCGCTACCGCCTCGATGCGTTGGTGATGCCGACCACCGGACCGCCGGCCAAGATCGACCTAATCCGCGGGGACAGCTACGGCGGCGGCGCGTCCACGCCCGCCGCACTCGCCGGATACCCCGCGATCAGCGTCCCGGCAGGTTTCGCTTCCGGCTTGCCGGTCGGCCTGACGTTCATGGGCACGGCGTGGAGCGAGCCGACCCTCCTCCGCCTGGCCTACGCCTACGAGCAGGCCGGCCGGGTCCGCAGAGCGCCGACATACCGCCCCGCCGACGTGGGCTTCTGACCCGGTGCGCGATGTGCGGCACCTGGTCAGGCCAGGCGTGGTTGCAGTCGCGCGGCCACGGCGGGCGACGAGCCACTCGTGCCGACCCGCCGGTTCACGCCCTCGTCCGGTATAGCGGATGAACCAACTGCAGGCCGGCCGGGTCGCCCACCGCACCGACATCCCCCCGGTGCACCTGCACCTGATCGAGGATGGGCCTGGCCACTGCCTGCACGGGCCCTTGCGCCGGCACAACCGCCGCAGTGCCGCACTCGAGCACTGGATCACCGCTGTCGGTATCGACCATCCCGCTCACCCGGCTGGACCCGACGCCGTCCACATGGACTTTTACCCCGGCAACATGCCGGCAGCCGAAGGATCGATCACAGGAATCATCGACTGGGACGGGGCCGCCCGCGGCGATCACCGATTCGACCTGGTCACGCTGCGCTTTGGCATCCACGTCCTCAATGTTGATCACCCGAATACGAACCACTCCTTTGGTACGTCCGCCCTCTTCGCGCAGGCGGAGGTGAGTCGGCAACTGCGGCTGTGATGGCGAGGGGATAGCGGCCCCGGCAGCGCCGGCCGGTCCGGCTCGGGCCTGCGGTCGGCCGGCCGGGAGGTTGGTCGCCGGACCGTGCCTGTCCCTCAATGGAACTCCGGGGGACAGGCGGTGTGAGCTGCTTCCGGGAGGGTGCGGGTGATCCGGTCGCGCATCGGCCGTACCTCCTGGCCCTGGTAGGTGTCGGGAATCTGGCCTTTCCGCCGGGGGACGAGCAGCAGGAGGTGGTCCCCAGCGGCGTATGCCTCGGCGGGGTCCGCGACAGCGGGGTCGGCGAGGTCGAACCGTGCCGTGGCAGGGCCTGTGCCGGGCTTGAACCACCGGTCCACGGACACGGTTACCTGTATCCGGCCATGGTCGGCGGGGCGCACCGCGGTGAGGTCGCCCTCCACTACGGCGTTCGCGCAGGCGAGAGCCTGCGGGAAGGTTTGTCCTCGGCCTGCGGTGTCGGGATCGGTTCCGGAGCCGCCGTCGGCGGTGACTGTCACTGCCACGACGATGGTGGCGGTGCAGACGGCTGCCGCTACGGCGAGTGCGGCCCGGACACGCCACCGCCCGCGCGGAGGGCGAGCCGCCACCGGGGCGGTGGGGACCGATGCTGCGGGGTCCGGGCGCCCGGCCTCGTCCCCGATCAGCGCGAACGCCCGTCGCAGCCGGGTCTCCTCAGTCTCGGTCGGTTCGGTCACCGTGGATCACCTCCGTCTCGCGCAGCCGGGTGCGCAGCGCGGCCACGGCCGTGTGCAGGCGGCTCTTTACCGTGCCCTCGGGGATGTCGAGCAGCCGGGCGATGTCACGTACCGGGAGATCGGCGTAGTAGCGCAACGTCAGTACCTGACGCTGGTGGCGGGGCAGGGAGCCGAGTCCGTCCGCCACCGCGAGGGCCAGTGTGCGGTCCTCTTCGGTGTGTTCGGCTACGGCCTGCCGCGCCCAGCGGGCGGCGAGCCGGGCACGCAGCCCGTCGTCGCGCGCGCCGGCCCGGTGCCAGTCCGCGGCGACGCGGGAGGCGACGACGCTGCTCCACGCGGAGGTGTCGCGGACCGCCGCGCGGGCCGGATCGGCGCGTTGTTCCAGCAGCTTCAGCCGTACCTCCTGCACTCCGTCATCGAGGTCGCCCCACGGCACCCCGCCCAGGGCCAGGATCGCGCGCACGCGCGAGACGTCCACGTCGGTCCTGTCGGGCGTGCGGGTGTCGGGGGTGTGTCTGTCGGGCCCGCGGGGGGCAGTGGTGTCGGCGCGGCGCCCGATACGGCGTAGTGTACGGCGGCGTCCGGTCATGCGTTCCCTCCCTGTCCTTCCTAGGACGGAGGAGCATCCGGAAACGTTCGGCCGAGCCGGGCGATGAGCGGCCTTCCCGCAGAGCAGGGGCTTTACGGGAAGCCTCTGCCCCGCACCTGGGGCGCGGGGCAGAACGGCGTCTGCCTTGCGGATCAGGCGCGGTTGCCGCGTGGTTGCGCGGAGCCGAACGTCTCCGGCTCATGCGGCTGAGCCGCTTTCAGTTCCTGGACCAGGGCGTCCTTTCCGTGTCCGCCCAGCTGGTCCTCCAGCCCGGCGTCGTCCCCGGCCTCCAGTTTCGCGCTGCGGGCCTGAGCGGCCGTGTGAGTGCGTCCTTCGAGCTCGCCTATGACGCCTGCGTCGAACGGCACTTCCGAGCCCTCGCCGGGCCCGCGCCACTGGCCGGGTTCCGGGTCCGGGGGAGCAGGCGGCCGCCTCCCACCTGATCGCCATGACGTACCGGTGGCCCGGCTCGACCCGCGGCTGGTCGATCAGCGCCATCTTCCTGCGCTTGCCGGTGTCCCCGTCCTGGAACTGCCAACCCATGGCGCTGTACTCCCAGGTGTCCACCGCCGGACGGTGTGCGCTCGGCCGGGACCACAGCACCTTGTCGACCGTCAGGGCAACAGCACGGCCAACGGTGCCCTCCTCGCGCCCCACCTCCTGCTGGGTGGGCGCGATCTCCTTCTCACTGGTGGCCGAGACGACAAGGATGTGCTCGGCGTAAGTGCCGAGGAGGGCGAGGCGGGTCCTGCGACCCGGCAAGTCGAATTCCAAGGGCCGGAGCTGACCCCGATTGCAGCCGCCTGCCTTGACGAGCGGCGGCAAGCCCACGATGGAGGCCACCTCGATGAATACGACAGCAGGTTCGGGATCACAGCCGATCTCCCCGTCTCGGGGTGGGAGGGCCATGACCCCGAGCATCTGACCTCTGGCGAGTTCGAGGCGGCCTGGGGCCCTGCCCGTCGGCAGATCGCGGCCCGGCCACGCTGAACTTTGGCCCCGTGGCTTCTTGACATCATCTCAGCATGGCCTCAGCTCTTCCCCGCACCGTCCGAGCCGTCGACACCGGTCAGCTCCTCGACCTGGAACAGGAGGCCGCCACATATGGCTTCAGCCAGCGTCTTCCGGTCGACTGGCTCCGAGAGCACCTCGCCGCCGACGCGAGGCAGTACCTGTTCCCGGCACTTGTGCACCGGCTCCGCCACCGTCCCGAAGTGTCGCCACAGTGGAGGTGTGAGCTACTGCTGACCGTCAGCACCGGCGAACACATCCGGGGTCTCCTCGACGTCCTTCCCGACGCCTTCGACAAGATCCCGGAGACCCTGGACACGGCGTCCAAGAAGGACATCGTCAGCCGCATCGATCGAGCCGTAACCCAGCGCGAGTGGGCAGAGCGGATGGCAGCCGATGCCGGTCCCGAACACATGCCACGGAACTGAGTCAGGCATCATCGCGGCCCATCATGCGCTGCCGCTCGACTGGCTCGAGTACGGTTCCGGCCCCGGCTCCGGGAGATGTGCTGCCGCGCGGCGGGGGAGCAGCAGCGGGGTCGCCA
Organism: Streptomyces sp. MK37H; assembly: GCF_018035285.1. NCBI lineage: Bacteria > Bacillati > Actinomycetota > Actinomycetes > Kitasatosporales > Streptomycetaceae > Streptomyces > Streptomyces sp. MK37H. Next base: position 4,821 of record NZ_JAAAYH010000401.1, read on the forward strand.
GCAGGAGCACGCCGGCCAGGGCGATGGCCGTACGCGGGCCGAGCAGGCCGCCCAGCACGCCCCAGACGGCCGTCAGGAGCGCGGTCGAGGCCTTGGTCGTCACCGCCCAGGCGGACAGTGTGCGGGCGACCCGATCGGGCGCGGTGCGCTCGAGGCGGTAGGTGGCGTAGACGGGGTTGAAGACCCCGCAGCAGAAGATGAGCCCGAGTTCGACGCCCATCACCAGCAGCAGCCCGCCGGTGCCTGGTCCCAGGAAGGCCAGACCGACGGGCCAGATCGCGCGCAGCGCCCCGACCACGCCCAGGACTTGGTGCTGGCCGAACCGGGTGACGAGCGGTCGGGCCAGCCTCGAGCCGAGCAGCCCGCCGATCGAGGGCGCGGCGAAGGCGAGACCGTACTGCCACGGTGCGAACCCGAGTCGGCCGAGCATCAGGACGGCCAGTAGCGGCTGGGCGGCCATCACCAGGCCGTTGAACAAGGCGGTGTTGAAGAACAGCGGACGCAGCGTCGCGTCGGCGAGGATGTAACGCCAACCGTCGAGCAGGTCCCCGGCCCGCATGCGCGCGGTCTCCCGGCGCTCCGGGCGCGGCTCGTGCCCGCCCATCGCGCGGATGCCCAGGGCCGAGAGCAGGTAGCTGACGGCGTCGGCCACCACCGTCGCCACCGGGCCGAGGAGCTCGATCGCGGCGCCGCCCAGCGGCGGTCCGATGATCGTGGTCGTCCAGGCCGTGGACTCGAACCGGGCGTTGGCGACGAGCAGGTCCTCGGCCGGAAGCAGCGTCTTCAGGTACGCGCCGGAGGCGGCCCGGAAGGTGATGTCGGCCGCCGCGACGACGACCGAGACCAGCAGGAGCTGGAGGAAGGTGAGCGCGCCGAGCGCGAACGCGGCGGGGACCGTCAGCAGTGCCGCGCACCGCACCAGGTCCATCGTGATCAGCACCGGCCGCTTGCGGCGGAACTCCATCCACGGGCCGAGCGGCACCGCCGCTGCCGCGCCCACCGCGGCCCCGACGGAGGAGAGCGCGGCGACCTCGGCCGGTCCGGCGTGCAGCACCTGGATGGCGAGCAGCGGGAACGCGCCGAAGGCGAGCCATGTGCCGAGCGCGCTGGTCCCGTACGCGCCCCAGAGCCACCCGAACCGCGGCCCCAGCCGATGCCCGAGCAGATGTCCCAGTCGGTGCCCGCTCCTCATACCCGACGCCCCCTCGCCACTCATTCGCACAACCGATCCGCGATCGGAAGCATCAAAGCGAGCGCCAGACCCAGGGATCAAACAACCGCGGGGCCGCCTGCCACAACCGATGGTTGTGAGCCTAGGGTTTCGGCATGGACCTCGACACCGTCCGGACCTTCGTCGTCGCCGCCGACGCGCGGCAGTTCCAGGAGGCCGCCGCCGAGCTTGCGGTCACCCAGCAGGCCGTTTCCAAGCGCATCGCCGCGCTGGAGCGCAATCTCGGCGTGCGGCTCTTCACCCGCACTCCGCGCGGCGCCGAGCTCACCATCGACGGGCAGGCGTTCCTGCCTCACGCGCGCGAGCTGCTGCGCGTCGCCGAGCGCGCGGTCTCGTCCGTGCGCACCGGCCGCCGTCCGCTGCGCGTCGACGTGATCGCTTCACGCGTCGCGCCGTCCGGTCTGATGCGCGGCTTCCACCACGCGCACCCCGAGATCGACCTGGACGTGGTGATGCTGTTCGATGTCGAGACGGCCGTCGCCGCCATCCGGTCCGGTACGATCGACGCCTCCTTCCGAGCCGTCGCCATGCCCGGCCGGCCCCTTCCCGAGGACATCGAGTCCGTCCGGGTGCTCGACGAGCCGCTCCAGCTCCTCACCGGCCCCGGCCACGCGCTGGCGGGCGCCCGGTCGGTGCCCCTCGCTCAGCTCGCCGGGCACCGGATCTGGATGCCCGGCATCGTCCCCGGTACCGAATGGGCCGCCTACTACGACGACCTCGTCGCCGAGTTCGGTCTCACCATCGAGGCGACGGGCCCCAACTTCGGCTCCGACGCGCTCCTCGACACCATCGCCGACACCCCGGCCCTGGCCACCTTCATGAGCGAGCAGACCCGCCTCGTCTGGCCCGCCGGCCACGGCCTGCGCCGCATCCCGGTGACCGACCCGACGCCCGTCTACCCGCACTCGCTCCTCTGGCACCGCGATAACCCCCACCCGGCGCTGGCCACCCTCCGCGCCCACCTCGCCACCACGGCAACCGGCCACGACGCCGCCGGGACCTGGGCACCGGACTGGGTGATTCCGCGCTGAACGCCGCCACGACGGCCTCGACGCTGGGGCCGCTACGGCACCGGCACGCTGCTGTCAGCGTCACCGCCGTCTGGTTCCAGCACCTCCTGTGAACCCATCCCGGAAACAGCCCACAAGGCCCGAAACGACGGTCCCCAGCGGTCTCAGCCGGACACCGCGCGCAGCGCCCCGGACCGGCGGCCCGTCAGCCGGTCCAGCGCGGCGGCGGAGGCGTCGTCGGCGGGGATGTGCACCACCAGGCGCTGATCGTCGTCGGCGGGCAGCTCCAGCGTCTCGTACGCCAGGCGGAGTTCCCCCTCCTCGGGATGGACGAGACGCAGGACGCCGTTCGCCCTCGGCAGACCGGGCAGGGTCGCCACCCGTTCGGCGAAGTCCGGACCCGCGGTCACGGTCAGCTCGTCGGCGACCGCCGCGATATGGGGGTCCGCCCGGAACGGCCCCTGCTTGAGTGCGGCCACCTGGTCATCGGCGACCCGGTCCCAGTCGGGGTAGGCGGTGCGTGCCCGCGCGTCGGTGAAGACGTAGCGGACGAGGCTGGGCGGGCCGCCGTCCGCGCCGTGGGCATCGAGGAGCCCCAGCGGCCGGGTGAGCCGTTCGTACGCCTCCGTCCAGGCCAGGAGCTCGCCCAGCCCGTTGCGCAGAACGGCCGGGGCGGGCTCGAGACGGTCCAGCAGCGCCCGCACAGTGGGCCGCACCGTACGGCCGGGCACCGCCCCGCCCCGGCAGGTGAACCCGCCCTCGGCGCCCTTGGAGAGCCGGTGCAGATGGACCCGCTCGCTCGCGGTCAGCCGCAGCGCGTCGGCGAGCGCGGAGAGCACGGGCGCGGACGGTCTGCGGTCGCGCCCCTGCTCCAGCCGGGTCACATACTCCACGCTGACCCCGGCGAGCGTGGCCAGCTCGGCCCGGCGCAGCCCCGGCGTCCGGCGGCGCGGCCCGGTGGGCAGCCCCACGTCGGCGGGGGCCACGGCCTCGCGGCGGCTGCGGAGGAAGAGACCCAGCTCGTTGTCGCTCACCTGGTGAACGTAACAGCCGCGCCGGTGCGGATCGTGGCCGTGCCACTACCAGTCTCGGCCCGGCCTTCCTGGCACCCGGTGGCCCCGGCAGATTCGAAGGCGATCCAACGGACCCCGGCACAAGGAAAGGTGCAGAAGAACCATGCCCATGGAGCCCCCGAACGGTGGACCCCTCAACCTCGCGGTGATCATCGGCAGCGTCCGGGAGGGCCGCTTCGGCCCGGTGGTCGCGAAGTGGTTCGCGGAACGGGCTGAGGAGTACGGCCGCTTCACGGTGAACCTC
>NZ_JAAAYH010000402.1:0-8354 GCF_018035285.1 Streptomyces sp. MK37H
GTGTCGCCCCGCGCGGGCACATCCCCGAACACCCCGTGGAGCGACAGTGAAAACAGGCGACCAGATAGTCCAGGACCTCCCATGGAGATGGGGGGTCCAGGGCAGAATTTTCATCATCGGCGGCCTCGGCTACCTCTTCGACGCCTATGACATCGCCCTCAACGGCTTTCTGATGCCGCTGTTGGGCGACCACTTCCACCTCTCCCTCTCCCAGCGAGGCCTGGTGGCCACCGCCAATCTGGTGGGCATGGCCGTGGGCGCGGTGACCTGGGGCGCGATCGCCGACCGCATCGGACGCAAGAAGGCCTTCAGCGTCACCTTGCTGATCTTCGCGCTGTTCTCGGTGGCCGGTGCCCTGGCCCCGAACTACGCGATCTTCCTCGCCCTGCGCTTCATCGCGGGTGTCGGACTGGGCGGTTGTATTCCCGTCGACTACGCCCTGGTGGCGGAGTTCTCCCCGACGAAGTACCGCGGACGCGTACTGACCGCGCTGGACGCCTGGTGGCCGATCGGCGTGACCCTGTGCGGCCTGGTCTCGACGGCCATGCTGTCCCTCGAAGGCAACTGGCGGTGGATGCTCAGCGTGATGAGCGTTCCGGCGCTGCTGCTGTTCTGGGTGCGAAGGGGTGTGCCGGAGTCGCCCGTCTACCTCAGCAAGAAGGGCAGGGAAGCCGAGGCACGGGCCGTCATCGACGATCTGGTCGCCCGCACGGGTGCGCCCGTCGAGCCGTACGTCATTCCCGCACCGGTGCCCGAGGCCGGGAAGAACGGCCCCCGCGCCGCGCTCGAACAGCTGCGTGCGGTCTGGAAGTTCAGCCCGCGCATCACCTCCGCCGCCTGGCTGCTCTTCGCCACCGTCATGCTGGTGTACTACGCGGCCCTGAGCTGGCTGCCGTCCATTCTCAAGGAGGAGGGCCTCGGCGACACGGCCGCCTTCATGAGCACCACGCTGATGAGCGCGGTCGGCATCGTCGGCGTCCTGACCTCCACGGTGCTGGTGGACGCGGTCGGCCGGAAGTGGCTCATAGGGGTCTCGGCCCCGATCGCCTCGCTCGCACTGGTGGTGTTCGCGCTGGTGATGCGCATGGAGACGGGTTCCGTCGTGGCCATCGGCGTCTTCGGCTTCCTGATGCAGCTGACCATCCCCGCCATGTACGCCTACGTCTCCGAGTTGTACCCGACAACGCTGCGGGCCAGCGGCTTCGGCTGGGCGTCCTCGTTCAGCCGGGCGCTCACCGGCTTCGCCCCGATGCTCTTCGGCTCGGTGATGTGGCCGCTGCTGGGGTTGCCGCTGACGTTCGGCGTACTGGCCGTGGCCGTCCTGGGGGCCGTCGTCTGGACGGCGTTCGCGGCGCCCGAGACAAAGGGACGCGACCTCGACGAGGACGACCCGACCGCGGTGCCCGCCCAGGCGTCCCCGGAGCCGGCCGTCGGTCAGCCGGTGCGCTGAAGGGCAGCCCGCCCCGACCGGACTGCCCGGGTCGGCCTTCGAAAACGACAGGAGAAACATGAAGCCCGCTCCCTTCCAGTACCACCGAGCGCGCGACGTCGAGGGCGCCACGGCACTCCTGGCCGAACTGTCCGACGAGGCCAAGGTCATCGCCGGCGGCCAGAGTCTGGTCGCGATGATGAACTTCCGGCTGGCCCGCCCGGGGCACCTGGTCGACATCGCCGGCCTGCGCGAACTCGACCATCTCGGAGTCGAGGCCGACGGCGGTCTGCACATCGGGGCGCTCACCACCCATCACACGGTGGAGACCGCGCCCGTGGACCGGCTCGGGGCGGGTTTCGAGGTCATCCGCGATGCCATGCGATGGATCGGCCATCTGCCGATCCGGACCCGCGGCACCGTCGGCGGCAGTATCGCGCACGCCGACTCGACCGCCGAGTGGTGCCTGCTGGCCGTGCTGCTCGACGCCGAGTTCGTGGCCCACGGCCCGCGCGGGCGGCGGCGTATCCCGGCCGGTGAGTTCTTCTTCGGTTACTACACCACCGCCCTGGACCCCGACGAGATCCTTGTGGAGATCGTCTTCCCCCGCCCCGCGCCGCACGCGGCGCTCACCGAGTTCGCCGAGCGTCGCGGGGACTTCGCCATCGTCTCCGCCGCGGTCGATCTGGCAACCGAGGGCGAGGACATCCTCGGCGGCCGGGTGGCTCTGGGCGGTGTCGCCGCGATGCCGGTACGCGTGCCCGAGGCGGAGGCCGTGCTGGCGGCCGGCGGCTCGTTCCGGGACTGCGCGGAGGCGGCGGCCTCCGCCGTGGATCCGCCGAGTGACGAACACGGCAGCGACGACTACCGCAAGCACCTCATCCGCAATCTGATCGAGCGAGCCTGTGAGGAGGCGATGTCACGATGACGTCCGCCAAGGACGACCGGCTGGTCGGCAGGTCGGTGGCGCGCCGCGAGGATCCCCGGCTGCTGTCCGGACGTGGCCGTTTCGTCGACGACATCGAGCTGCCCGGCATGCTGCACGCGCAGTTCGTCCGCAGCACGGTCGCTCATGGGACGATCACCGAGATCGATCTGACGCGGGTGCGTCAGGTCCCGGGTGTCGTCGCCGCGTTCACCGCCGCCGACTTGGAGCTGGGTGATATCACCGCCCAGCTCGGCCGCCCGCTCTCGGAGTTCGTGCCGACCGCCATGCCCGTCCTCGCCCGCGACCGGGTCCGCTATGTCGGCGAGCCCGTCGCCGTGGTCGTCGCCCGCGACCCCTACCTCGCCGAGGACGGCCTGGAGGCCGCCAAGGTGACGTACGCGCCCCTCCCGCCCATCACCTGCGAGGAGCAGGCCCTCGCCCCCGACGCTCCGCGGGTGCACGCGGAGGCGGCCGGGAACACCCTGGTCGACGTCGGCCTGTTCGCCACCGAGGGCATCGACGAGATCTTCGACCAGGCTCCCTGCGTGGTCCACGTCGATGTGCGAACCGGCCGCCAGAACGCCCTGCCGCTGGAGACGCGTGGCGCGGTGGCGCAGTGGGACGCCCGGGAGGAGCAGCTCGTCCTGCACACCTGCACCCAGACTCCCCATCAGGTGCGGACCGTGGCCTCCCGCTGCCTGCGACTGGACGAGCGCGCGGTGCGAGTGATCGTCCCGGACATGGGTGGCGGCTTCGGCCTCAAGTGCGTGGTCGGCCGGGAGGAGATCGCCACCGCGGCGGCCGCGCTGCGGCTCGGCCGGCCCGTCAAGTGGATCGAGGACCGCAAGGACGCCCTGTCCGCCTCGTTCCTCGCCCGGGAACAGCACTACACCGCGCGCGCCGCCTTCGACGCCGACGGCCGGATCCTCGGCCTCGACGCGGACGTGGTGTGCGACATGGGCGCCTACTCCTGCTATCCGTTCACGGCCGGTATCGAGCCGCTGATGGCATCCGCCGAGATGCCCGGCGTCTACAAGGTCCCCGCCTATCGGGTGCGCGGCCGGGCGATCACCACCAACAAGGCGCCCACCGCCCCCTACCGGGGCGTGAGCCGCCCGCAGTACGTCATGGCCGTCGAGCGGCTCATGGAACGCGCCGCCCGCGAACTGCGCCTGGACCCGGTGGAGATCCGGCGCCGCAATGTCATCACCGACTTCCCGTACACCGGCGTCAACAACATCACCTACGACCCCGGCTCATATCTGGAATCCCTCGACCTGTGCGAGCGGGCACTGCACGAGGCGGGCTGGTACGACCGGCAGGCCGCGGCCACGGCCGAGGGCCGGCACATCGGGATCGGCTACAGCTGCTTCAGCGAGCGCACCGGCTACGGCTCCGCCGCCTTCGCCCAGCGCAAGATGGAGGTCGTGCCCGGGTTCGACCTCGCCGAGGTCCGCATGGACACCAGCGGCGCGGTCACCGCCACCACCGGCACCATCAGCCACGGGCAGAGCCATGAGACGACCATGGCGCAGATCGTCGCCGATACGCTCGGCCTCGACATCGCCAAGGTCAAACTTCACCAGGGCGACACCGACCGCATCACCTACGGCTGGGGCACCTTCGCCAGCCGCTCGATCGCGGTCGGCGGCAGTGCCGTACGGCTGGCGGCGGGCAAGCTCGGCGACAAGCTCCGCGCCATCGCCGCCGCCGAGTGGGGCATCCCCCCGGAGGAGACCGAACTGGACCGGGGCCGGGTCCGCCGGCGCGACGACCCGGATGTCGCACTCACCTACGAGCGCCTGGCCGACACCGCCTATCTCAAGTCGCATCTGCTGCCCAAGGACATCGACCCGGGCCTCACCGCCACCGCCGTCTTCGACGTCCACAACGACGGCACCTTCTCCAATGCCACCCACGGGGTGGTGGTGGAACTGCACGAGGCCACCGGGCAGGTGGAAATCCTCGCCTACTTCTGCGTCGAGGACTGCGGTGTCGCCGTCAATCCGCAGGTGGTGGAGGGGCAGTGCCGGGGCGGCATCGCGCAGGGCATCTCGGGGGCGCTCTTCGAGCAGATCACCTACGACGCCCAGGGCGAGCCGTCGGCCACCAGCTTCATGGACTACAAGGTGCCCACCGCCCATGAGATCCCGGAGGTGGTGATCCACCACCTGGAGACCCCGTGCGCCTTCACCGCGACGGGAGCCAAGGGCGCCGGTGAGGGCGGCACCATCGGGGCCCCCGCCGCCGTACTCAACGCCGTCAACGACGCACTGCGGCCCACCGGCGTCGAACTGGACAACACGCCCATCACACCGGAGACGGTCCACCGTGCTCTGACCCCCCGCACACCGGAGCAGACACCATGAACGACACCACCGGCCTGGGCGACGACGTCCAGCTCATCACGCTCGACGTCAACGGCACGTCCTACGAGGTGATCACGGCGCCGCGCCGCACCCTGGTGGACGTGCTCCGCCACGATCTGCGGCTGACGGGCACCCACGTCGGCTGCGAGCACGGGATCTGCGGCGCCTGCACCGTGCTCGTCGAGGGGCTCCCGGTCCGGGCCTGTCTGATGTTCGCCGCCCAGGCGGAGGGAGCGCGGATCACCACCGTCGAATCCCTCGCCGACTCCGGCACCGGCGAGCTCAGCGATCTCCAGCGGGCCTTCACCGCCCACCACGGCCTGCAGTGCGGCTTTTGCACCCCCGGCTTCTTGATGCTGGCCCAGGGCTTCCTCGCGGAGCGGCCGGAGGCGACCAAGGAGGACATCCGGGAGGTCGTCGCCGCGAACCTGTGCCGGTGCACCGGCTACCAGACCATCGTCGAGGCGATCGACGCCTGCGCGACCGCCCGGCGCTCCCAGCGGGCCACGGGCGCCGAGGAGGACTCATGCAACTGATCAATACCGTTTCCGTCAAAGCCGAGCCCGACGCGGTTTTCGCCCTGCTCGGCGACGTCCAAAGAGTGGCGTCCTGTATGCCCGGCGCCGCTCTCGAAGGCCGTGACGGCGATGCCTGGCGTGGCGCGGTCAAGATCAAGGTGGGCCCGATCTCGGCCGCCTATGCCGGCACCGTGCGCTTCCTGGAGGTCGACGCCGAGAAGCGGAGGCTGCGTGTCCACGCCAGTGGCGCCGACACCCACGGCAGCGGCGACGCCGAGGCCGAGGTCTCCCTGGAGGTCGTCCCGGCTGAGCACGGCGCCCAGCTGAACCTCTCCACCGACCTGGTGATCCGGGGCAAGATCGCCCAGTTCGGCAAGGGAGCCATCGGGGCCGTGTCCGACAGGATTCTCCAGCAGTTCGCCGAGAACCTCGGCAACCTTCTCCTTCAGCAGGACGGCGCGGAAGCGCCCCCCGCCTCCGGCGCGGCGCCCGCCGCCTCCGCTCCCGCGGCCGGCGCACCCGCCGAGGCGCCCGGTGAGCTCAACGGAATGGTGCTGATCGCGGGCCCGCTGCTGAAGAAGTACGGACCGGTCGCGGCCGCGTTCCTGTTCGGGCTCTCTCAGGGCTGGCTGCTGGGGAGGCGCCGATGAGCGGCGGACTGTACGGCGTCGCCACCAACCACACCTACCGGCGGGCCGGCTTCGGTGCCGCGGTGCGGCGCGGCAGCCGTCCGGCGATCGTCGTGGTGGACCTGACCCGGGGTTTCACCGAGGACTCGTATCCCTCGGGTGCCGACCTCTCCGAAGTCGTGGCCGCCACCACACGCCTGATCGAGGCGGCCCGGCCGGTGGATGTGCCGGTGATCTTCACCGCGATCGCCTACACCGAGGCCGAGGCGTCCGGTGACGCGGTCGCCTGGCTGCGCAAGGCTCCCGGCATGCGCGCCTTGGTCGAGGGCAGTGATGCCGTGGCCATCGACCCGCGGCTGCCCATGCGGCCGGGACACGATCAGCTGGTGGTGAAGAAGGGCGCCTCCGCCTTCTTCGGCACGAGTCTCGCCGCCATCCTGACCGGTCTGGGCCGCGACACCGTCGTGGTGTGCGGGGCCACCACGAGCGGCTGTGTGCGGGCCACCGTGGTCGACGCCGTCCAGTCCGGCTTCCCGGTGCTGGTGCCCCGTGCCTGCGTGGGCGACCGGGCCGAGGGACCGGCGGACGCGGCGCTCTTCGACATCCAGGCCAAGTACGGCGACGTCGTCACCCTCGAGGACGCCGTCGGCTACATCACCTCCGTTCCCACCCCGGCGGCTCCTGACGCGGCCCGGCGTTCCCACCGACGAGGAGACAGCACATGACACGGCGTTCGGTCCTGCAGAGCGCGCTCGCCGATCTGGCCGAGGTGCCGGCCACGAGCCGGTGGGCGCGCTCCGGAGAGGTACGGCTGCACGCCCTCGACTACGGCGGCGGCCTGCCGCCGCTGGTCGTCCTGCCCGGTATCACCAGTCCCGCGGTCACCATGGACTTCGTGGCACGCGAACTGACCGACCTGGTCAGGCCGGTGGTGCTGGACGTACGCGGCCGGGGTCTTTCGGACGAGGGCGACGGCTACGGGCTGGCGGAGTACGCCGAGGACACCGAAGCCCTCATCACCCATCTCGGCCTCGACCGTCCGCTCCTCCTCGGTCACTCCATGGGCGCGCGGATCGCGGCGGCCGTCGCGGTGCGTGCCAAGGTGCCCCTGCGCGGCACCGTGCTGGCCGATCCGCCGATGAGCGGCCCGGATCGCGGCCCCTACCCCACCACCAGGGAGGTGTTCCTGCGGCAACTCTCCGAAGCCCGGCGTGGAACGGACGCCGACGAGGTGGCCGCCTCCTGGCCCACCTGGCCGCGGCGGGAACAGGAACTGCGGGCCCGCTGGCTGTCCAGTTGCGCCGAGGAGGCCATCGTGGCCACGCACCACGGCTTCGAACACGAGGACTTCTTCGACTGGTGGCCCCGGGTGCCCGGACCGGCCCACCTGCTCTACGGGGCCGACAGTCCCGTCGTGACGGCGGAAGGGGCGCGGGAGGCCGCCGAGAGCAATCCACCGGCACCGCTGCACAAGATCCCCGGCGCCGGCCACATGATCTTCTGGGACGCCCCGGCAATCGCCATCGCGACGCTCCGCGACGCGCTGCGGACCATCCTCTCCCCGGCCGCCTGACCGGTGCCCGCTGCCCCGTTTCGGAGGACCAACCCCATGGCAGACCATCACATCGGGCTGATCGTGCCCAGCTCCAACCTGACGATGGAGACCGAGCTTCCCCGGATGCTCAACGCGCGGGAGCCCATCGCGCCCGACGACCGTTTCGTCTTCCACACCAGCCGGATGCGGATGAAGCACGTCACCCCGGACGAGCTGCGCAATATGAACGCGCAGACCGAGCGGGCCGCCCTCGAACTGGCCGACGCGCGGCCCGACGTCGTCGCCACCGCCTGCCTGGTCGCCATCATGGCGCAGGGGCCGGGTCACCACTGTGTGGCGGAGGCCGACATCACCTCCGCGCTGCGGGCCGAGGGCTCCCAGGCGCCCGTGGTCTCCAGCGCCGGCGCCCTGCTCAGCGGCGTCGAGGCGCTCGGCGCCCGCCGGGTCGCGATCATCACGCCGTATATGAAGGAGCTCACCGCCAAGGTGGTCGACTACATCGAGGACGCCGGGATCGAGGTGGTCGACGCGCTCAGTCTCGAAGTTCCGGACAACCTGGCGGTGGCCCGTCTGGACCCCGCCGGTCTACGTGACCACTGGCGCCGCCTGAACCTGGGCAGGGCCGACGCGCTGGTGCTGTCGGCCTGTGTGCAGATGCCGTCGCTGGCGTCGATCCAGCCCGTCGAGGACGAGGCGGGGCTGCCCGTGCTGTCGGCGGCCACCTCCACCGCGTTCCGCATCCTGACGGAGCTCGGGCTGCCGCCCGTCGTGCCCGGCGCCGGGAGCCTGCTCGGCGGCCAGGTCTCCGGCCCTGCCGGGAGCGGTGCCGGAACGATGGCCGGTCGGAACTCGAGCGGTACGGGACCGATCCACCTCGGTACCGGTCGGTGAGGTCGCGGCCGGGGCCGAAGGGTGTCACCGGCGTC
>NZ_JAAAYH010000403.1:0-8347 GCF_018035285.1 Streptomyces sp. MK37H
TCGCCCTCGCGCGAGCGTCAGGCGAGGCCGGGGACGCCCGGCAGGCGCGCGGTGCGGAGGGCGTGGGCCAGGTCGTGGTGGGTACTGGAGGAGACCTCGGCTGCCGCGTCGAGCAGCAGGGGCACCAGCGTGGCGGGGTCCTCGGCCGCCGCTCGCGCCGCTTCCTCCGGCGTACGGGCCCGTACGAGCGCCTCCAGCAGGAACGCGGCCCTGCTCGGGGCGCCCGCCGCGAGGAGCGCCTTCGCGGTGTGGGCCACCTCGGGGACGGGGCGCGAGACGCTCTGCCGCAACAACCCCTCGCCGTCGGCCTCGCGGTCCGCCGCGAACAGCGCCTCGGCGGCCGCGGCGAGCTGTGCGGGCGGCAGACACGCCGTCTCCCACAGCAGCGTGGACACATCGACCCCGAGTCCCGCGCGCTCCAGCTCCTCCGCGAGCACCGGCAGCCGCGCGGCGGGCCAGACGGCGGCCTCGTACAGCACGACATGGGCCTCGCCGGAGCGGCCCTCCGCCCGGAGCCGGCCCAGCCGCGCGACCGCCTCCTGGGCGGCACGCCGCGCCGCCGCGCGCTCCGCCGCCTCGCGGGCAAGCCGTCGCCCGTCGTCCGCCGCCCTGTCCCGCTTACGACGCTTGCCACCGTCCTCACCCTCATACGCCCCGGCGAACCGCGCCCCACGCGGGGACGAACGGCCTTCGGCCCCGCTCTCCGCCGAGGGAGGCACGGGCGAGACCAGCGTCGGCGCCACTGCGGCGCCGTCATCCCCGGCCCCGGCAAACCGCGCCCCGCGCGGCCGCGGAGCCGCGTCCGCTTCCTCCACCCCCGCGAACCGCGCTCCGCGAGGTCGCGACCTGGCGGGGACAGGAGCTTGCTGGGCGTTAACGGGGCCGGGGGACGCCGCCGAGGGCTGCGCGGGCTCGTCGCCCCCGGCGACTGCCGGCTCACTGCCGGGCCCTGCCGATGCCGACTCGCGCGCGGCGTGCTCAAGTGACGCGGCGCCGGGGCCAGCGGCCGCCTCCGCGGTGCCGCCGCCCTCCCACACGGCGTGTCCGAGTGACGCGACGCCGGGGCCGGCGGCCGCCTCCGCGCCGCCGCCCTCCCGCGCGACGTGCCCGAGCGCCGCGGCGCCGGGGCCGGTGGCCGCCTCCGCGGTGCCGCCGCCCTCCTCTTCGTACGCCACCGCGGACCCCGCCATCCCCCGCGGATGCACTTCCCGGCCGGCCCCGCCCGTCGCGGGCGCGGGCGCACCCGCGAGCGGGCTCGGTGGCGTGGGCCCCGCCGCCGTGGCCTGCGCAGAACGGGACACACCCGGAAGCGCGGCCAGGCGGGCGTGGAGTTCTTCCGCGCGGGCGGTGGCGCGCTGGTAGTCGTCGTGGGCCCAGGCCAGCTCCGCGGCGAGGCGGTGCCGGGCGGCCGGGTCCTCGGCGGTGGACATGGCCGACCGGAGATCGGCCGAGCGTTGGGCGGCGCTCCGGCGTTGGCGGAGCATGCCGTCCAGGCGGCCCCGGAGGGCCTCGCGGCGGCCGGGCCCGGCGTCGTGGGCCGCGACCGAGGCGCGGTAGAGGGTCGCCGCGCGGGACGCCGCCTCCTGGGCGGCACCGGGGCCGTGCTGGGCGGAGAGGTCCTGCAGCAGGGACTGGACGAGGTCCCACGGCGGCACCTCGAGGCCGTCGAGACAGGCCCGCAGCCCGTCCGGGTCGCGCAGGGCGAAGACCCCGTACCAGCCCGCCCCCGCGTCCAGCCGTCTCGTCAGCGCCCGCAGATACGTCGCGAACTCCTCGACCTCGGCCGGGAGTTGCCCGCTCGCCATGGCCACCCCTCCCCCTCGGACGATGGACGATGCACAACCCGAGGCCACGCATTGGACACCCTGCGTGTTACGGGCCCGGTTACGGCTGTGCTACGGGCGCTTTTCCTGCTCCGCACACGACAGGCAAACTTGCAAGTTTGCCTGTCGATTTCCTATGCTCCAGCCATGGCCCCGCATGATGAAACGCACCTCGCCGCCGATCTCGCCGGCGTCGTCACCCAGCTGATGCGCCGTATGCGGGCGGCCTCCTCGCAGGGGGCGCTCACCCCCTCCCAGCGTGCCGTGCTCAGCCGGCTCTACAACGAAGGGCCGACCACCACCGCCGCGCTGGCCCGCGCCGAGCTGGTCCGGCCGCAGTCGATGCGTATGATCCTGGCGGCGCTGGAGGAGCAGGAGCTGGTGGAGCGGGCCCCGCATCCGACCGACGGGCGGCAGGTGGTCTTCTCGAGCACCGAACGGGGGCGGCAGGGGATCACCTCCGTACGGCAGGCCAAGCAGAGCTGGCTGATGGACGCGATCGACACCCGCCTCGACGCCGATGAGCGCCGCACCCTCGCCGAGGCCACCGACCTCCTGAAGCGGCTGGTCCAGGAATGACCGGCACCGCGGGGAAGCCCGCCATACCGGCGGCCGGGACGGCGAGCGGGAGCCACGCCCCCGCCGACCCCTTCGGCCCCCGGCTGATGGCCCCGCTGCTCATCGGCTCGGTCCTCAACCCCGTCAACTCCACGATGATCGCCACCGGCCTGGTGGCGATCGGGCATGAATTCGGGGTCGGGGCCGCCCAGACGGCCTGGCTGGTGGCCTCCCTCTACCTCGCCAGCGCCGTGGTGCAGCCCGCGATGGGGCGGCTCGCGGATCTGCTCGGTCCGCGCCGGGTCTTCCTCTCCGGGCTGCTCGTGGTGTGCGCCGCCGGGCTGGTGGGCGCGCTAGCGCCCGCGTTCGGCTGGCTGATCGCCTCGCGGGTGCTGCTCGGCATCGGTACGTCCGCGGCGTACCCGGCGGCGATGGCGCTGCTGCGCGCCCAGTCCTTCGCCACCGGACGGGAGACACCGCGTCCCGTGCTCGGCCGGCTCTCGCTCGCCTCGCTCGGCAGCGCGGCGGTCGGTCCGGTGCTGGGCGGGGTGCTCACCGCGACGGCCGGATGGCGGGCGATCTTCGCGGTCAATGTGCCGCTGGCCCTCCTCGGCATCACGCTCGCACTGCTCTGGCTCCCCAGGACCCGTGTGGCCAGCAGGGAGGACGGTGCGGCGGGCTCCGGGGCCCGCACGGCGGGCGCGGCGTTCGATCCGCTCGGGATCACGCTGTTCACCGCCGCCCTCACCACCCTCATGATCTTCCTGATGGACCTGGCGCGGCCCAACTGGGCGCTGCTGCCCGTCGTCCTGGTGCTCGCCGGCGTCCTGACCTGGTGGCAGCTGCGCCGCCCCCGCCCCTTCATCGATCTGCGGATGATCGGCCGCAACCGCTCCCTCGCCCTCACCTACCTCCGCCATGGCACGGCGTACCTGGTCATCTACATGGTCATGTACGGATACGCACAGTGGCTGGAGGAGGGGCACGGCTACTCCGCCTCCCGCGCCGGTCTGGTCATGCTGCCCATGTCGGGCGCGGCCGCCGTGTGCTCACTGCTCGGCGCCCGTACGAAGGGCATCTACGCACCGCTCGTCCTCGCGGCCGTCCTGCTCGCCGCCGGGAGCGGGGTGCTGCTGCTCGCCGACGAGTCCACCCCGCTGGTCGCGCTGCTGCTGGCCGCGGTCCTCTTCGGGCTGCCGCAGGGGCTGTCCTCGACCGGCAACCAGGCCGCCGTCTACACCCAGGCCCCGCCGACGAGCGTCGGCGCGGCGGCCGGGCTCCAGCGCACCTCGCAGTACCTGGGCGCGATCACCGCCGCCGGGCTCATCGGGCTCTTCTACGGGCAGCGGGCGACCGCCGCCGGGCTGCACGGCATCGCCATGGTGGCGGGTGCGCTCAGCCTCGCGGTGCTGGTGCTGACCGCCACCGACCGGGCCCTGCGCGGCCGCGCCCGTACCCGCACCTGACCACCTTCCATTCCCTCATACGCACCGCAGACCCCCCAGGAGGCACCGTGCCCGCCACCACGCTCGACCCGAACACCGCCCTGGTCCTCGTCGACCTCCAGAAGGGCATCACCGGACTGCCCACCGTCCATCCCACCGCAGAGGTCGTCGAGCGCGGCGCCCGGCTGGCCGCCGCCTTCCGCAAGCGCGGGCTGCCCGTCGTCCTGGTCCGGGTGGTGGCCGGGGCTCCGGGCCGCACCGAGGCGCAGCGGGGCGGGGGCGGCGGGGAGTTCCCGGCCGACTTCGCCGACCTCGCGCCGGAACTCGGCCGCGAGGACGGCGACATCGTGGTCACCAAGCACACCTGGGGCGCCTTCCACGGCACCGACCTCGACCTCCAGCTGCGCCGCCGCGGGGTGACCCAGGTGGTGCTCGGCGGCATCGCCACCAGCATCGGGGTGGAGTCCACGGCCCGTGCGGCGTACGCGCACGGGTATCACGTGACCCTCGCGACCGACGCCATGACCGACATGGACGCCGAGGCGCACCGCAACAGCGTCGAGAAGATCTTCCCCCGGCTCGGGGAGACGGACTCCACGGACGCGATCATCGGCCTGCTGGGCTGATGGACGGCCGACCGACGGCTGATGGACGGCTGACCGACGGCTGACGGACGGCTGACGGACAGGAGTACGGCGGGCTCCGGAACCGGAGCCCGCCGTACCTGGTCAGCGGTCAGCGCTTCGGACTCACCACCATCGCCGAGCCGCCGCCCCGCCGTTCCGTCTCGGCCGCCGCCAGCCACCGTCCGCCGGACAGGCGCTGCACCCCGGTGGCCGCCCCGATCTCGGGGTTCTGCTTGAAGGAGTGGCCGAGCGCCTCGAGCTTGGCGCGCTCCGGGCCGTTCCACAGCCCCGGTTCCAGCTCCGTCTGGGCCGCGTTGCGCTGGCTGGCGCGCGGTGCGGCGATCGCGTCGACGAGCGGCATGCCCCGGTCGAGATGGTTCAGCAGGGTCTGCAGCACGGTGGTGATGATGGTCGCCCCGCCCGGGGAGCCCAGCGCCAGCACCGGCTTGTGGCCGTCCAGCACGATCGTCGGCGACATGGACGAGCGCGGCCGCTTCCCCGGGCCCGGCAGGTTCGGGTCGTGGACGGCGGGGTCGGCGGGCGCGAAGGAGAAGTCGGTCAGCTCGTTGTTGAGCAGGAAGCCACGGCCGGGGACGGTGATCCCGCTGCCGCCGGTCTGCTCGATGGTGAGGGTGTAGGCCACGACGTTGCCCCACTTGTCGGCGACCGTGAGATGCGTGGTGTTCTCGCCCTCGTACGTGGTCGGGGCGGCGTGGCCCCGGGTGTCGCAGGAGCCGGGCCCGGACGGGTTGTTCGGGTCACCGGGCGGTACGGGGCTCTTCAGCACCGCGTCGTCCTTGATCAGGCAGGCCCGGGAGTCGGCGAACCGCTGCGAGGTGAGCCCCTCGGTGGGGACGTCCTCGGCGGCGGGGTCGCCGACCCAGCGGCCCCGGTCGGCGAAGGCTATCCGGCTGGCCTCGATATAGCGGTGCAGATAGTCGACGTCGCTGAGCTTGGAGAGGTCGGTCTTCTCCAGAATGTTGAGCGCCTCGGCGACGCTCGTGCCGCCGGAGGACGAGGGCGCCATGCCGTACACGTCCAGACCGCGGTAGTCGGTCCGGGTCGGGGCCTGCCGCTTCGTTCCGTAGGACCGCAGGTCCTCGGCGGTCAGATCGCCCGCGCGCACGACGCGCTGCGCCTTCGGGTCGACAGGCGGCTTGCGCACGGTGTCGACGATGTCGCGGCCCAGTTCGCCCTTGTAGATGGCGCCGGCGCCCTTCTTGGCCAGCAGCGCGTACGTACGGGCGAGGTCGGGGTTACGGAAGGTCGAACCGACCGCCGGGGGCTCGCCACCGGGCAGGAAGAGCTTGGCGGTGGCCGGGAAGTCCTTGAAGCGGGCCTGGTTGTCGGCGGTCTGCTGACGGAACGTGGAGTCGACGGTGAACCCGTCGCGGGCCAGCCGCTCGGCGGGCCTCAGCACCTGCCCCAGCGATCGGGTGCCCCAGTCCTTCAGGGCGTCGTTCCAGGTGGCGGGGGTGCCGGGGGTGCCGACGCTCAGCCCGCTGGTGACGGCGTCGGCGAACGGCAGCGGTTTGCCGTTTTTGTCGAGGAAGAGCTTCTGGTCCGCGCTGCGGGGTGCGGTCTCGCGGCCGTCGAGGGTGTAGACCTTGTGCCGCTTGGCGTTGTAGTAGACGAAGTATCCGCCGCCGCCGACACCCGCCGAGTACGGCTCGGTGACCCCGAGCGCGGCGGCGGTCGCCACCGCCGCGTCCACCGCGTTGCCCCCGTGCCGCAGGACGTCGATCCCGGCCGCCGAGGCGTCGGGGTCCACGCTGGAGACCGCGCCGCCGTAGCCGACGGCCACGGGCGTCTTGGCCGGAGCGCCCTTGTCGGCGCTCTCGTGCCCGGCGGCACCGGCCGGGACGACGCCCAGCACGGCGACCATTCCGGCCGCGGCCGCGAGCGCGGGCAACCGGCGCCGGACGGCCGCCCCGGCGGATGCGGCGGTGGTGGACCTGATTGACGATGCGGCTGGTCGTGCGGCGTGCCCCATCCGTGACCTCCAAGCGAAACGACAGGGGCCGGAGCCTACCCGCGAGCCACGCACCCCCAACAGGGGTGGATCGGTCCCCCCCTTTTTTAAGGGCTCGGTTCGCCTCCGGGGCGCTCCAGCCTCCCCCAGCTACCGCTGGGAGGTGCCCCCTGTCGACGGTCGACCGGGCTCGGTCGCTCGTACCTCGCTCCCTGCGCGCGCTCTCCCTTTCGACAGCGACGCGCCCCTTCGGCTCACTCGCCGACCGAGTACCCCAATACCTGATGGCAACCTTCGCGACCTCTGAGCGCTCGAACATCGACCCGGTCGGCCGCTACGATGCGCGGCCATGACAGACACCCTGCAGGACCTGATCGCCTCCGCGGCCGCCCTGATCGTGGGCCTGGCCGCCGGCTGGGCCGTGCACTCCGGGTTCGCGCGCCGCAAGCGCGCCCGCGAGCAGCGCTTCTTCGGTCTGCCGGACGGTTCGGAGTGTGTGATGGTCACCCATCGGGATAGCACCTCGGCCCACTGGAGCATTCCCCGCCATGACGCGCTGGCGCTGCTGGGGCTGGCGTCGGTCGTGGAGAACTGCGGGGCGCACGCCGAGGTCGCCCCGCATGACACGGGGCTGCAGGGCTTCGGGGCGCGCACCGAGTTCTGCGTCGGCGATCCGACCGCGCACCGCAGGCTCGCCGCCCATATGGCCAATCTACTGCCGGGCGTCACTGTGCACGCGGGGGACGACTCCGGCACGGACCGGGGGATGTTCACCATCGCCGGTACCCACTACCGCCCGGATCCGGGCGCGGTCGAGCATGTGCTACTGGCCCGGCTGACGGCGGGCGACGACAGCCGGCCGGTCTTCCTGGCCGCGGGGCAGCGGCCGGTCACCCATCGCGCCGCCGTCCGCCACCTCGTCCGCAACCGCGCCCGGCTGGCCCGGAAGTACGGCGCGCAGGGCTCCTTCTGCCTGCTGCTGAAGGTGGTCAACTCCCAGGCGTACGGCCCGGACCTGGTGGAGGTGGTCGCGGATGTGACCAAGCCCGCCACCACCTCGGTCGGCCCCCGCGCCGCCGCGAAGGCGGCCGCGAAGGACGACTGAGGCAGCCAAGGACGACTTGAGGCAGCCAAGGACGGCCGAGGCGGTCAAGGACGGCCGAGTCAGCCGCGGACCCGGCCGAACAGCCGCGCCCCGCCCATCAGGCACAGCGCCGCCAGGGCCAGGGTGACGGCCGCCCCGACGGCGACCGTGGTGTTGGCGTAGTGCCCCAGGAACACCTGGCGCACCGCGTCGACCGTGTAGCGGAACGGCACGGCGCGCGAGGCGCCCGCGAGCCATCCGGGGGCCAGGGTCATCGGCAGCAGCAGCCCGGAGAGCAGCATCAGCGGCATGCCCGCCGTATTGGCGATGGCGGCGAACTCCGGGGGCGTACGGACGTTCATGGCCAGCCCGTAGGAGAGCGCGGACAGGGCCGCCGCGAGCACGGCCACGAACAGCAGCCCGAGCAGTACGCCGAGAAGCGGCGCGCGCAGCCCGAAGGCCAGACCGAGCAGTACCAGCAGCACCGACTGGGCCACCAGCTGGACGACATCGCGCAGGGTGCGGCCCAGCAGCAGGGCCAGCGGGCTGACCGGGGTGACCCGCATCCGGTCCAGAACGCCGAGGTTGCGGTCCATCAGCAGGCCGAGCCCGACGTACGAACCGCCGAGCAGGGCGAGCTGGACGAGCACACCGGGGACCAGCGTCTGCCAGGACGATCCGCTGACGCCCATGTCGAGTTCGGTCAGCAGCGGGCCGAAGAGGGCGAGGAAGAGCAGCGGCTGCAGCATTCCGAAGAAGAGATTGGTCTTCGAGCGAAGCGTTGAGCGCAGACAGCGGCCGAAGACGATGCCGGTGTGGGCGAGAAGAGTCATAAGAGG
>NZ_JAAAYH010000404.1:0-8260 GCF_018035285.1 Streptomyces sp. MK37H
GGGCCTGGGGCGGAGCCCCAGTTTCGGGAAGGGGCGGGGAGGGGAACAGCCCGCCGCAGGCGTCCTAACCGCGGGCAGCGGCCACCGTGAACGCGTTCTTCACCGTCTGCGTCACGCTGTTGCCGTCCGCGTCCCTCCCGGTGACGCGCAGCGAGGCGTCCCGGCCCGCCGCGGCGTCCGGAGTGGTCCAGTCCGCGCGGAACCGGCCCTTGCCGAGCGCCGTGACGGCCGCCGCAGTCCACCGCTCGCCGCCGTCGAAGGACACCTCGACCCTCGCCCTGGTGACCGCGGGCGCGGCAGTGACCGCGGGCGCGGCCGCCACGCCCGGTACGTGCCCGAAGCCGACGACGAGATGGTCGTCACCGGCCGGGCTGGTGCCGTCCAGCGCCGCGTCGAGCCGGTAGTGCGGGACGACGACCGGCAGCGCCGAGCACTCGGCGGGCCCGTCGTACTCGCCCGCCTCCGACACGCAGGTCCAGTTGTCCGGCACGGTCTGGACGCCCGAGTGGCCGGAGGAGAAGGTCCACTCGGTGTGCGTGGTCAGCGACTGGTGGAACTCGCCGTTCGTCCTGGTCTGGTCGTACACCACCGTGTACGGGGCGTTCCGCGGCGGCACGGTCAGGACGCCACCGGAGACGCCGTCACCCTCGTACAGGGTCGTGTCGCCGGAGACCACCGCGAAGTGCGAGGAGGTGATGTCGGACGGGAACGCGAGGGCGTGGTGGTCGGCGGTGTCCATGACCGTGGCCAGGGAGAAGGTGAGGGCGTCGCCCTTGCGGCACGCCGCGCAGTACCACGTCTCGTCCGCGGCGGCGCCCCGCGCGGGCTCGGTGAAGCCCGGGGCCAGCGGGCCGCGCAGCCAGTCCACCGTGGTGGTCCGGCCGGGCCGGACGGTCTGCTTCTCGGACACGAAGCGCCGCTCCCCGGCCTTGAGCCAGTCGTGGTAGGTGGCGCCTGGTGAGCCACCGACGTACTCGATCCGCTGCGCCGGTGTCTTGAACGGCTCGGACAGCGCCTCGCCGCTCGATTCGTACGGCAGATACATCAGGCGTGCGACCTCTTGGGCGCGGCCCGGCGTATCGCTGTGGTAGTTGGTCCGCACGGTGGCCAGTTGGCGTCCGGTGACCTTGTAGTGCTGGTTCTTCGCGATCACACCGGCGGGGTTGGCCAGCTTCAGGTCGTAGGAGTAGGGCGTGGCCGCGTCCGCGGGCGCCTTGCGGTGGGTGTAGACGTTGAGGCGCAGATCGCCGGTGGTGACGGGGCGGCTGGAGGGCTGGACGTAGACGGGCGCGCCGCTGGAGACGCCGACGCCGCCGTTGACCGCCACCTCACCCTTGGTGTCGTCGCGCAGGTAATGGAGAATCAGCTGGTGCTCCTCGGCCGGGCGCGGGGTCGAGAAGGTGACCCGCTCGGTGGCCTTGCGCAGGTCGAGCACGACATCGGTCGCGGTGGCACCGTCGGGGACGGTGAACTCGGCGGTGGCCATGCGGATGCCGGTCGACTCGCCCGCGCTGTCGAAGGTCGGGGCGGAGACCATGGCGCTGTAGCGGCCCGCGGGCACCTCGGCCTTCGCCTCGCCGTCGACGGCCTGGAGGGACGGCTCCCGGTAGCGGGTGGCGTCATCGACGTTGGCCAGGGCGAACGGCGTGGTGCCCGCGAGGGGCTTGCCGTCCGTACCGAGCACGGTGACCTTCACAGGGTGGTCGGCCCGCGTGTGGTCCGCCACCGGATGGTCCCGCCGTGTGTGGTCCGCTCGCGCGGGCGGGCGCGGGGCGGCCCGTCCATCGGCCGTGGCGACCGCCGGTACGACGGAGGTGACGCCGCCGAACAGCGGGCCGTCGCCGACGGAGCCCTCCGCCGCCTCGGCGCCGACCTGCTTCGCCAGCGCCGCGCCGAACGCGGGGCCCGAACGCGGCGCCGTGGTCCCTTCCCTGGACCCGACCCGCACCGGGGTGGTGGTCACCCCGGCCTCGGCGAGGGCGGAGACGTTGAACAGCGCGGGGTCCAGGGTGCGGCCCAGATACGGCAGCGCGGTCAGCGGAATGACGAAGACATCGTTGTCCAAGCGGCGGGTGACATAGTCCGCCTCGGCTCCCGGCCGCGGCGCCACGACGACGCTCCCGTCCGCGCCGAGCGTGACGCGCTCGCCGGTGACCAGGGTGACGGTGTGGGCCGTGGCGTCAGGAGCCGGGGAGACCGCGGCCGTTGGGGTGCCCTCCGTAGGGGCGGCCAGGGCGCCGGGAGCGGGGCCCGCCGCCAACCCGAGGGCGGCCAGGGCGCATCCGGTCGCGAGGGCACGGGCGCCGCGCGCTCCGGCTCCGCGCGCCGCGGTCCGTCTGATCCGTCGGTACCACATGAGGCAGATCCTTCCGTGACGGGGGATCAAGCACATTGACGTCCCACAGGTTCGTCTCCGGAAGAGATCACTTACAGGTACGGACCAAAGCTGGCCGAGAAGTGCCGCTCTGAGGCGTTAACCGAGCGCCCGTCACCGCCCGCCACCTCAGGCCGCTTCGCACCACCTCCGTGGAGCGGCCACGGTGAATTCGGCCCTCATCCCCGACGCGATCGTCCACGGCGACCTCAGGACCGGCACCATCACCTGGAACACGCCCTGGCCCGGGCCCTGGACACGATCGACCGCCCGGGCCCGGGGCCCGCGGAGAGCGTCACAACGCCTCCATCCAGGAGTGATCGAGGCATATGAGAGAGCCGGTACCGCGCTGCGGCACCGGCTCTCTCGTATGCCTGGTGTGAGGAGAAGCCCCGCAATGACCCGCTATCAGGGGGAGCGGCCGGATTTTCCGGCGCACCGTACACACCGGAAACTGCCGTTAACTGGACGGTGTTCACAAAGGGTTTTTCTCAGGGCCACTCAGCGCAATGGACTGTGACTTCTCAAAGCACCGGAGAGGACGACGGAATGCCGATCCGAGCGACCACTTGACCACTACATCCGACTTGAAACGGCCTTCCGCGGAGATTTTGGCGACATTTGGCGTCCCGGCACTGTCCTCTTACGACATGACTGCTTTACGTTTCTCTTTTCTCGCACCACCACGCACAGCACCACCAGGCACACTTACAGGGGAACCGTGCTCACTCAGGACTCGACCACGCAAGGCGCCTCGAGCGCACCGGATGCGGAGGCGCCACAGACCGGCGAGCGGCCCAAAGCGCCCGCCCGGTCCAAGCGGGCCGCCATTCTCGGCTGGGTCGTCACGCTCAGCCTCAATGTCGTCGCACCGATCATCACGTACAACGCACTGCGCGACCACGGCTTCAGCGAATTCGCCGCGCTGCTGATCAGCAGCGCCTGGCCGGTGGTCGACGGCGCCGTCCACCTCGCCTGGCGCCGCCGCCTCGATGAACTCGCCATCGTCACCCTGGTATTCATCGTGATCACGGCCGTGGTGTCGACCGTCGGCGCGCACACGGCCCGCGCGCTGCTGATCAAGGACTCGTGCGTCACCGGGCTGTTCGGGGTGCTCTGCCTCGCGACGCTGCTGGCGCCGCGCCCCCTGATGTTCTACCTGGGGCGCAAGTTCGCCACCGACGGCACCGAGGCGAGCACCGCCTGGTGGAACGGCCTGTGGCACGTCGATGGCTTCCGCAAGGCCATGATGACGATGACGACCGTCTGGGGCGTGGCCTACTGCATCGAGTCCGCGGTCCGGGTCGTGCTGTCGTACACCCTCAGAACCGACACCATGGTGGTCCTGAGCCCGGTCCTGATCTACGCCGTGCTGGGCTCCCTCGGCACATGGACGGCCCTTTACGGCAAGCGGTCGCGCCGCAAGGGCCAGGCGCGCGCCGCCGCCGCGGCGGCGGCAGCGGCGGAGGCGGCGGCGGAGGCGGCAGCCGCGGCGGCGACGGCCGGGGCCAAGGCGGAGCCGAAGGCGGACGCCGGGACCAGGGCCAAGGCCGAGGCGACTGCGGACGCCGCGACGAAGGCGGAGCCCGCAGCGGCGGCCGACGGCTGACCGGCCGTCCGACACCGGGAGGCCGGGCGCGGCGAACTCCGGCGTCCGGCACCGAGGTTGGTGTGGGAAGCTGTTCGCCAGTCGAGCGCGGGCGGGGGCCGTGACGGTCGTCGAGAGGAGACTTGCGTTGACGGAGAACGGCTTCCGCGCCGAGGAGATCGATACCAGCAGGCCGCATCCTGCCCGGATCTACGACTACCTGCTGGGGGGCAAGAACAACTACGAGGTGGACCGCGAGGCCGGTGACCGGCTCGCCGCCGCGGCGCCCGAGGTGTGGAGCGGCGTACGGGCCAACCGCGACTTCCTGCGGCGCGCCGTGCGCTATGTGGTCGACAGCGGCATCCGGCAGATCCTCGACATCGGTACCGGGCTGCCCAGCTCCCCCAATGTGCACGAGATCGCCCGCGAGCTGGCGCCTGACGTGCGCGTCGCGTACGTCGACAACGACCCGATCGTCAACACATACGCCAATGTGCTGCTGAGCGGCTCGGCCGCGACCAGCATCGCGCTCGCCGATCTGCGCGACCCGCGGGCCATCCTGGACCATCCCCAGGTCCGCCAGGTCATCGACTTCGACCAGCCGGTCGCGGTGCTCCTCGTGGCCATCGTCCACTTCCTCACCGAGGCGGAGCAGCCCGAGCGGGTCGTCGCCACCCTGCGCGACGCGCTGCCCGCCGGGAGCTTCCTGGTGCTCTCCCACGCCACGGACGACTTCGCCGACCGCAGCGCGGCCTCGGCCGTCTACGACACCGCCACCGCCACCTTGAGCCTGCGGTCCCGCGACCGGATCGAGCGGTTCTTCGACGGCTTCACCCTGGTCGAGCCCGGTCTGGCCGAGGTCCCGTTCTGGCACCCGGACGCCCCGCCGCCGACCGGCCCCGGGGAGATCGGCTACTACGGCGGGGTGGCGCGCAAGACCGGCTGAACCGCCGCCGCGGCTGGCGAGCGCGCGGTTCGCGGCCGGCGTCAGGAGGGGCAGGCGTTCTTGGAGCCGTTCCGGTAGGTGCGGTAGAGGCCCGGCGCGCCCGGATCGCCGGAGCGGGCGCTCGACGGGAACTCGACCACGGGCACGGGCTTGCACACGGCCCATTGGTCGTTCTTGCCCGGGCCCTCGAACCCGTAGGTCCCTCCGGCGCCGACCAGGCAGGAGCTGCACCCGTCACCGGCGATGCTCGGAATGATGAGGGTGTTGTACACATCGTCCTTCGTCGGGATGCTCAATGCCTCCGGCGTCTTCTTGCCGCCCTCGTTGATCTCGGCGAAGGTGCGGTCCACGGCGCCCGCGAGCAGTGTGAAGGCGTCGTGGTACATCACGGCGTAGCCGTCGTCGAGCGGCTTGTCCCCCAGCTTGTGCTGGGTCCGGATCTCCTCGAAGCGGTCCAGGAAACGGCCGAGCGCCTTCTTGGGCTTGGCCTTCCCCGCCCACCAGGCGGGGTCGACGGCGGAGGCGTCGACGATCGTGGCGCGTGCCTCGTCCAGCCATCGGGCGGGCGCGTCCCCGGTGAGCGTGGGCTCCAGGCCGATGCCGACCTTCAGGATGCGCAGCGTCGTGGTGCGCCCGCAGCTGCCCTCCTGCGCCATGCGCTCCATGAAGGCGGGGAGGTCCTGGTCGCGGCCCGCGAAGAAGACGGTGTCGGACTTCTCATTGCAGATCTTCTGGACGGCGTCGGTGAACCGCTGGGGGATGCCCTTGTCGGTTCCGGAGGTGCCGGTGAAGTTCGAGTTGTGGTTGGTCAGGTCGTACGCGGTGCCGAAGTGCCGTTCGAAGACGCTGCGCAGGTTCTGGGAGTAGACGTCCTCGCCGCGGTTGTCCCAGACCAGGAAGCCTCTGTGCCGGGCCGGCTTCCGGTCCAGGTAGAGCTTGAGGGCGCGGGCGAACTGGTCGTTGTTGGGCGAGGTCTTGAAGAAGTACGGGGAGTTCATGTTGGCCGCGGTGATGACCGGGCCGACGGTGGGGATGCTGTGCTTGCTGAGCGCGGCGATCGCCCTGCGGGTCTCCGGTGTGCTGCTGGGGATGCCGGTCACGCCGACCAGAGGCGCCCGGGTGTCCTTGGTCAGCTCGGCCAGACGGTCGACCACGGGCTCCCATTCGTCGAGGTTGCGGCCGTCGGGGGCGAGCAGCAGCTGGTAGTGCGGTCCGCCGAAGCGGTTGGCCTGCCGCTGGGCGGCCAGGGCGCCCGCGATGCCGCGGCGGATCATGTCCGCCGTCATGGCGCTGTGGTCGTCCGCGGTGAAGGGCATCATCAGCGCGATCCGTACGTACGGGATCCTGGGCCCGCTCGGCGGGTCCTCCCAGTCCCGCTTCACCCGGGCGTTCTCGTCCGCCACCGCCCCGATGAGGCTTTCGATGCCCGGGTCCGCCTCGAAGGCTCCCTCGGTGACGCCCACGCAGTCCCCGTCGATGTCCCGCAGGTCGTCACCGCACCTGCCGGGGCCCCGCGCCACGTTGACGGCGACGGTGATCGCGGCGGCGACCAGGACGCCGATTCCGACGACGGCCAGCCATTCGAGCGGCCCCCACTCGCGAGGATGACGGCGGAACAGACGGAGCAGCATGCTTCCTCACTGACCGGAGATAGGGAAGGGGCGCTTCTTCCGTGCCGCCGCAGGCCAGTTGCGGGCCGCCTGGCCCAGGACGGCGTGCCAGGACGGATGGCGCGGTGAGAGATAGGCCAGCTCCTCGCCGACCGCCTTGCACATATCGGGGTCCGGCTCGGCGTGCGGCTCGGAGACATGCCACAGGGCGTGCAGCAGCCGGTTGACGCAGCGCTCGATCTCATGCAGTTCGGCGTACCGGCCGTCGCGCGCGCCGAGGGCGATCTGCATCCGTTCGTCGGTCCACTCCTCGGCCGGTGGGGTGGGCGCGGTGGCGGCGTACTGGAGGCACAGCAGCCAGTGGGCGGCGGCGTGGGCGTCCTTCTCCGACTGGAACTCCTCCGTCAGCATGGCCACCACCGTCTCGGCGTTCCCCGCCGCGAGCGTGTGCCGCAGCGCGTCGGCCTCGCCGCTCTCACCGCGCTGGGCGTGGTGCATCCGCAGGAAGCGGTGGATGTCCTGCCAGCTGCGGCCGTCCTCGGCCCGCGAGGAGGTGCGGCGCGCCTCGTGCACCAGCAGGGTGCGCAGCAGCGCGTCGGTGACCAACGGCTGGTCGGGCGGGGTCAGTTGCTGCCACTGCTGCTCTTCGAGGTAGTCGGTGGCGGAGTTGGCGGGCAGCTGGTCCGGGCCCTGGAGCCGCAGGTGCTCGGCCAGCGCCTCGGCCGCGGTGCTGTCGCGGGCGAGCGAGAGCAGGGTCAGCCGGTCGCGCTGACGCCGGTCCGGGAGCAGCCGCTCCAGGAGCGCCTCGGTGACCGGGCGGCCGTCCTTCGCGTTCAGTTCGAGGAGGTCCCGCGGGTGCACGCCGCGGCCCCGTTTGGTGGCGTCCAGGACCGCCTCGCACAGCACGGTGGTCACCGCGGGGTGCCCGCCGGTCAGGGAGTGCACGGCGGACGCCAGATAGGGGTGGAGCGGCCGGGCGGGCCGGCCCGGCACCAGCAGGGGCAGGATGTCGTCCCGGCTCAGCGGGGTGAGCGGGACGGCGAGCAGCCCGGCGGACGGGGCCAGGCCCCTACGCTGCCAGCCGGAGGACTTCACCAGGTCGGGCAGGTCGCGGCGGACGGCGTCGGAGGCGTCCTCGGGTAAGCCGCCGAGGCGGGTGGCCACGACGACGAGCTCCTCGTGGTCGGGGCGTTCGGGCAGCGCGCGGTGTTCGAGGAGCAGGTCGAGGAAGTCCTGGCCGGGCGGGCAGTGGGCGTCGTCGAGGAGGATGAGCGGCCACGGTTCGCGGTTCCACCGCTGGAGCCTGCCGTAGGAGGAGGCGACATCGTGGAGGAAGGCGGCCATCAGGCTCTGCTCGGCCGCGTGCCGGTAGTCGCCGCCGCGCTGGAACCACTCCCCCAGCAGCACCAGCGGATCCTGGCCGTCCGCGCCCCGTGGAAAGCGCCCCCGGTACCACTCCTGCGCCGCGGTCGGCTGGTGCCGGTCGGTGTACTCGGCCACCACGGCGGCGGTGACCGCGTCCCGGCCCCACTCCGCGTCGGCCTCCGCGTCGATGGTCTCCAGACGGCCTTCGACGGCGGTGGCCCAGGCGTGTCTCAGCGCGTTCTCGTCCCCGCCGGCGAGGCGGCAGGCGAGCAGCAGCCGGGCGAAACTCAGACACGCGGCGTCCCGCTGCTCGCCGTTGCCGTGGTACCAGCCGGAGACGGCGAACAGGCCGGGCACCAGGACGGGGAAGCGACGGC
>NZ_JAAAYH010000405.1:0-8250 GCF_018035285.1 Streptomyces sp. MK37H
ATGTCCCGTGGCCGGTGGCCCGCAGTCCGTGATTCGTGGACCGTGTTCCCCGGGCTTCGTGGATGTCTTGTGGGTCTGGGCGGGGCCTAGTAGATGCCTTCCGGCGCCGAACGCACGACCTGGAGTGGCTTGACGTTGGCGACGCCGTCACACGGCCACTCCGGGCCCGTGTCGTAGCGCACCGCGAGGTCGCGCTCCAGCACATTGGGCAGGAAGAGGTCGTCGTGCAGGACAGTCAGCCGGACCTGGCCCTGTTCGCCGTATCCGACCACCTTGGACCAGTCGTCCTTGTCGACGACCGCCATGGTCACCTGCGGGTAGTTCGGCAGGTACGGCATGAGGGCGCCGTCGTCCTCCGCGGGCAGGCCCACGGTGTTGCCGAAGGTGTTGGCGTAGGTGACGACGACCAGTCCGCCGCCCAGAGCCTTGTGGAAGGATCTGCGCATGGCGGGGGTGGCGTGTGTCCCGCTGAGCCGTACGCCCTTCAGCCGCGCCACCAGTTCGGGCCTCGCCTTGATCAGGGCCTGCAGCAGGGCCGGGGTGGTGACGAGGTAGTCGACCGGCTGATGCTCCAGAACCGCGGCGATCTGCTCGGTGATGTGGGCCGTGTACTCCTGCGCGTCCTTCAGCCTGCCGTCGCGGAGCAGCCGCTTGACCCAGCGGGGGTCGAAGTCGATGCCGTACACCCGACCGTCGTAGAGGTCGGCCAGGTCCACGGCGCCGTGTCCGATGAGATGCGGTCCGGTGGGGGTGGCCTGGAGCCAGGTGCGGCCCGGTTCGAATCCCTCGCGCTCGATCACCCAGCGCCGCCAGGCGGCGCGGTGCTCGAGCATCGGCTCGGTGTAGAACACCCGGCAGGGGTTGCCGGTGGTGCCTCCGGAGTCCCAGATCCGGCCGGTCAATGGCCTGGGCACTGCCTGGGGCACGAGCTCGGCGGGATCCAGGGTGCGCAGGTCGCCCAGCGGCATGGGGCCGAACGCGGCCAGCTCGTCGTAGCGGGTGATGTCCCGTGGGTCGATGGCGAGTTCAGCGGCGCGCTTGAGCCAGTACGGGGTACCGGTGTCGGGGTCGAAGTGGCGGCGGACGACCCGGCGGGTCCAGGCGTCGATGTCCTGCGACAGCCACTGATCGATCTGCTCGGTCACGTCCTTCACTGGGTCACCCCGGCTTCCGCGGAGGGCAGTTCGATGCCGAAGTCGTAGACCGCGGTCATCGCCTCGAAGACGTGGTCCGGAGATTCCACGTGGACCACGGGGAACGCCGCGCTCTGGAAGGTGCCGAACGCGGCGGGGCCGAGCACCAGGCCCAGTTCGGTGCCACCGTCCTCCAGTCCGCCGATCATGTGCGGGACACTCACGGGGGCGGTGGGGTTACGGCGGAAGAGATCGCGGATCTCCTCGGCGGTGGTGAGGGCCTTGCGCTCCATGCACGAGTGCACGGGCACCCGTGGGTCATGGAAGGTCATGGCCTCCAGCGTGGGCTCGAGGAAGTCGCTGATGTGCTGCTGGAGCGGCGAGTGGAACGCCGCGCCGTGGTCGTCGGACACATGCAGCGCGCCGGCCGGGAACCCCGCGCCGAACCCCTGGAGCGCGGAGCGGTAGCCGCCCAGCAGCACCATGCGCTCCTGGCCCGTGCCGACCTTCCCGAGGTCGGCGGAGAGATACACATCGGGGACGTCGGCGAGCAGGTCGTCGGGGGCGGTGTCGTAGGGAATCCGCAGCATGGCGACGGCCTGCGGGCCGCTGTCCGCGGCCGGCGGGGGTACTTCCCGCAATCGCATCAAAAGGGTGAAGAGATCCTGACGCTCGACGGCTCCGGCGAGTGTCGCGCCGACCAGTGCGCCGAAACTCAGTCCGCATACGGCGGCCGGTGTTATGCCGTATTCCTCGGCGAGAACATCCGCAATTCCTAATACGGCCGCGGCCTGACGAATGGCACCGATCCCTTGTCGGTGCTCCTGTCCGGGTTGCCGTTCTTCTTCGAATATCCGCTGGACGTCGATACCCGTCCACTCGGCGATTCGTTGATAGGTGCGCTGCACACTCGGAAAGAGTTCATACAGCTCTGCGCCGGCTCCCGGCTGATCGTTCATACCACCGTCGAGGACATACGCAAGCGTCACCCCGAAACCCCCGTTTCCGCCCGTTCGCACCGGGCCAAAGCGTGCCACATCGCCGCGGCACCCCATGAACTGCTCCCCCGAGATCCCCGTTCCGCTAGCGGGTCTCAAGAATCGCCCAGCTGTTCGCGTTCGCTCATCAAACCTCTCGCCGCCAAGGCGTGTCAAGCAAGATCGACACCCCTTGCACCACCTTTGCCTAACCCCGGCCGGCCCCATTGCGCAACCGTATTGCGATGTCCTCGCGGGGACCGCCGAGCTCCTCCCAGACCTGGTCAAGGGCCTTGACGAACATCTCCACCTCGGAGGTGGAATGCACGGCTCCGGGTGCCACCCGCAGGATCTCCTCGCCGGCCCGTACGCTCGGCGCGTTGATCGCCTGCACATAGATGCCGTGCCGCTCCAGCAGGGCCGTGGACATGCGCTTGCACAGGGCCTCGTTCCGCACCAGCACGGACACGATGTGGGTGAGGTCGGAGATGAAGGGGATCCGGCGCTCCTTCAGCAGCCGGTGCATCAACTGTGCGTTTGCCCACAGCCGTTCCCTTTCGGCCTCCGAGGAGCGCAGATGGCGGACGGCGGCGAGCGCCGCGGCGGCCACGGCGGGCGGCATCGCGGTGGTGAAGATGAAGGAGCGGGAGAACATCCGCACCGCCTCGATCACCTCCGCCGGGCCCACGATGTACCCGCCGTTGGTGCCAAAACCCTTGGCCAGCGTGCCCATGATGACGGTGAACCGGTCGGCCAGCCCCTCGCGCGCCGCGATGCCCGCGCCCTGCGGGCCGTACATGCCCACCGCGTGCACCTCGTCGAGGAAGGTCATGGCACCATGGCGCTCGGCGATGTCGGCGATCTCCGCGAGTGGCGCGATGTCACCGTTCATCGAGTAGACCGACTCGGTGACGATCAGCTTGGGCGCGTCGGGGTCGGCGGCGGCGAGCAGCTCCTCGAGGTGCGCGGTGTCGTTGTGCCGGAAGATCCGCTTCTGGGCGCCGCTGTGGCGCAGGCCGTCGATGATGGAGGCGTGGTTCAGCGCGTCGGAGAAGACGACGCACCCCTCCATGCGGCCCGCGATGACGGACAGCGCGCCGTCGTTGGCGGTGTAGCCGGAGGTGAACAGCAGCGCGTCGTCCTTGCCGTGGAGCGCGCTGAGCTCCTTCTCCAGCAGTACGTGGCAGTGGTTGGTGCCGCCGATGTTGCGCGAGCCGCCGGCGCCCGCCCCGTACTCGTCGACGGCTTCCTTCATGGCCTCCAGGACGGCGGGGTGCTGGCCCATGCCGAGGTAGTCATTGCTGCACCAGACGCTGATCCGGGAGGTGTCCTCGACGCCGCTGACGCTGGCGGCGGGGAACTGACCGGCGAGCCGTCCGATCTCCAGGAACTCTCGCTTTCCACCGTCAGAACCCTCGGTGAGGCGCGAAAACAGGTCCAGATATTGGGTCGTCACGTCCACTCACTTCGCTTTTAGGCTACTTGGGGATAGCGCAGAAAGCGGGATGAGCCGTAACGACCCCCCGCCGGCGCCAATCTACATGCGGTCGGCCGTCAATCGGTATGCCGAAAGGCAACCTCCGCACACCCGACCCGGTTTCACGGCAAGAAACTGACGGGTGGATGGAAGAAGGTTGCCATGCCGGAGGCAGGGTGTCATCCTTCAGCGGGAAACGGCACCTTGAACTCATCGGCACACGGCGAACTGGAGTTTCGATGTCTCCGACCGACAATTACGTCCGACGGGTCCTCGAGGCTCTATCAGCCGATGCGGAGCGGGTTGCCCTGCTCCGCGACGATGAGCGGTTCACCGCCGGCGAGTTCACCCGCGCCGTGGTCGCGGCGGCGGAATTGCTGCGCCGCCAGATAGCGGAAGAAGAAATTCCGGTCGTGGCCGTACTGACGGTCGCCAACACCCCGGCCACCATCATTCTTCGCTATGCGGCGAACCTCATCGGTGCCACGGTGGTCCATCTGCACTCCACCAACGCGGTGGACCCCACCGATCAGCTGGCCACCCGCGAGCGGCACGAGATTCTGAAGAAGACCGGCGCCACGTTCCTCGCCGTGGACGAGGAGAACCTGGGCCTGGCCCGGGAGCTGTGCGAGCGTCTGCCGGAGCCGCCACGGCTCGCCGCGCTGGGCTCCCTCGGCCCCGATGTGCTGGACCTGACCACGGGCGACGCGGACGCCTTCGATCTGACGGCCGTGGAGACCGACCCCGAGCGCCCGGCCGTGGTCCTGTTCACCAGTGGCACCAGCGGCAGCCCCAAGGGTGTGACACTCCCCTTCCGCGTCCGAACTCTCTATCTGCGGGCGGGACTTGAGGCGCCCGGCCCGATCACCTATCTGTCCACGCTGCCGGTGAGCCACTCCAACGGCTCCGGCGCAGACCTCGCCCTCGCCTCCGGTGGCACGGTGGTGCTGCACGAGGGCTTCGACGCGAGCGCGGTGCTCGACGCGGTGGAGCGCCACCGGGTGTCCGCGCTCACCCTCACCCCTCCGCAGCTGTACATGCTGGTTGACCACCCGTCCATCAAGGACACCGATCTGTCGAGCATCCAGATCATCTCCTACGGCGGCTGCCCGGCCGCCCCGGCCCGGCTGGCCGAGGCGGTCGAGGTGTTCGGCCCGGTGCTGCTGCAGTTCTACGGGACCACCGAGACCAGCGGGATCAGCGTGCTCGCCCCGCCGGACCACTTCGACCCCGAACTGCGGTCCACCGCCGGCCGGCTGACCGCCGAGGTGCGCATCCGCGGCCTGGAGGACCAGCGCGATCTGCCGGTGGGCGAGATCGGCGAGATCTGCGTACGGTCGCCGTTCAACATGCTCGGCTACTGGCGCGAGCCGGAGCTGACCGCGGAGGCCGTACGCGACGGCTGGGTGTGCACCGGCGACCTCGGCTCCCTCGACGAGCGCGGCTATGTGCGGCTGCACGGCCGGGTGGGCGAGGTGATGAAGACCAACGGGATCAAGGTCCATCCCACCGCCGTCGAGAACGCGCTGCTGACCCACCCCGATGTGGCCCAGGCCGCGGTGTACGGAGTGGCCGACGGGGACCGGGTGGAGCACATCCACGCCGCCGTGGTGCTCAGGCCCGGTGGCGTCGCGGACTTCACCTCACTGCTCGACCATGTGTCCGGTGAACTCTCGCCCAAGCATGTGCCGGCCGCCATCACCTTCCATGACGACCTTCCGCTGACCGGTGCGGGCAAGCCGGACAAGCAGCGGCTGGCCGCCCAGCGGGCCGGGGCATGACGCTCACCGCGGCGGCGGTGCTCGCCGAATCGGCGCTGCGTCGCCCGGACCACCCCGCGCTCGTCTTCGGCTCGCGGCGCATCGCCTACCGCGAGCTGTGGGACGCCACCCGGCGGTACGCCGCCGTACTGCGCGACCAGGGCATCGGCCCCGGCGACCGGGTGGCGCTGCTGCTGCCGAACACCCCGCACTTCCCGATGGTGTACTACGGGGTGCTGGCGCTCGGCGCCGTGGCCGTCCCGGTGCACGGTCTGCTGCGCGCCGACGAGATCGTCCATGTGCTCCGCGACTCGGAGTCGAAGGTGCTGGTGTGCGGGGCACCGATGCTCACCGAGGGCGCCAAGGGAGCCGAGGTGGCCGGAGTACCGGTGGTCACCGTGCTGGAGGAGCACGACGGCGGCCGTCCGCGGCTGGACGCCCTCGCCGAAGGCGCCGAGCCCATCGAGCGGTGTGTTCCGCGCGAGCCTGGCGACCTCGCCGTGGTCCTGTACACCTCGGGCACCACCGGCCATCCCAAGGGCGCGATGATCACCCACTTCAACCTGGTGATGAACGTGAGCACCACGATGCGCTCGCCGTTCGACCTCGGCCCCGACGATGTACTGCTCGGCTGTCTGCCCCTGTTCCACACCTTCGGGCAGACCTGCGGGATGAGCACCACCTTCCTGGCGGGCGGCACGATGGCGCTGATGAGCCGGTTCGACGGCCCCCGGGCGCTGGACCTGATGGTCACCGAGGGGTGCACCGTCTTCATGGGAGTGCCCACCATGTATCTGGCCCTGCTCGACGCCGCCGCCGAGGACCCCCGCCGCCCCGCCCTCGACCGCGCCTTCTCCGGGGGCTCGGCGCTTCCGGTGAAGGTGCTCGAGGACTTCCAGGAGGTCTTCGGCTGCCCGATCTACGAGGGGTACGGGCTGACCGAGGCATCACCCGTGGTCGCCTACAACCAGAAGGCGTGGCCACGTAAACCAGGGACGGTGGGGCGCCCGATCTGGGGTGTCGAGGCGGAGATCGCCGCGGCCGATGTGGAGGACCGCGTCGAACTGCTGCCGACGGGCGCGGTCGGTGAGATCGTCATCCGTGGCCACAATGTGATGGCCGGTTACCTCAACCGCCCGGAGGCCACGGCCGAGGTGCTGGTCGACGGGTGGTTCCGCTCGGGCGACCTCGGCACCAAGGACGCGGAGGGCTATCTCACCCTCGTGGACCGCAAGAAGGACCTGGTGGTGCGCGGGGGATACAACGTCTACCCGCGCGAGGTGGAGGACGTGCTGATGCGCCACCCGGCCATCGCCCAGGTGGCCGTCATCGGACTGCCCGACGAGATATACGGCGAGGAGGTGTGCGCCGTGGTGCGGCCACGCCCCGGGACGGCTCCGGACGCGGCACTCGGCTCCGGGATCGTGGAATGGGCCAGGGAACGGCTCGCCGGGCACAAGTACCCCCGCCGGGTGGAGTTCATCGACGCCTTCCCCCTGGGCCCCAGCGGCAAGGTGCTCAAACGCGAACTCGTCGGCCGCTTCACCACCGGCCGGTAGCCAACCGACCGGTAGCCAACCGACCGGTAAAGATTTGTCGCCTCAGGGGAGTTCCTGGCGGATACCTTTACCCGCACCCGCGCCCTCCACCACTATGGGCACTCATCTCACTGTCGGTGACGCGAGGAGTGGTGAGGGTGACCGACCCGCACGGAACCGAACCC
The DNA here is from genome assembly GCF_018035285.1 of Streptomyces sp. MK37H. NCBI lineage: Bacteria > Bacillati > Actinomycetota > Actinomycetes > Kitasatosporales > Streptomycetaceae > Streptomyces > Streptomyces sp. MK37H. The sequence goes on from NZ_JAAAYH010000405.1 coordinate 7,071, forward strand.
GATGCCACCGCCGGGCAGCGGTCGCACGCCCAACTGTCCGACACGGAGCTCACCGAACGGATCCGCTCCGGGGCGCCCACCGCCCTCCCCGCCACCCAGGAACTGAGGAAGCGCCACCATCCGGCGGTGCTGTCCTACGCCCGGCTCTGCGTCAGGACCCAGACCGACGCCGACCAGCTCGCCGACCTGTCCTTCGGCCTCGCCGCGCAGGAGACCTGCCGCGGTATCGATCCCTGGGGACCGTGGCGCCACCATCTGCTGCTGCTCGTCCAGCGGGTGGCCGCCAACTGGGCGGAGGGCAGCCGGGAGGAGCGGCTGGACCCCGCGTTCACCGAGTGGCTCGGCCACTCCGGTGCCGCCACCGGCGGTGCGGCCGGACATCCGGGGCCGAGGGAGCGTTCGGCCATGCTCGGCGGCTTCCTCACCCTCTCGACGCGCACCCGTGATGTCCTGTGGTACAGCGTGGTGGAGGAGGAACCCGACACGGTGGTGGCCACCTTCGCGGGGGTGGCGCCGCACACCGTGCCCACGCTCCGGGAGACGGCTCTGGGCGCGTTGCGCGAGGCGTGGCTGCGGACCCATCTGGAGCGTGGTGGCGAGCACACGTGTCAGGGGTTCCGGGGCCTCATCGAGGCGGCGGTACGGCCGGACAACCCCCGGCGCTGCGATGACCTGGACCGTCATCTGTCCGGCTGCCTTTCGTGTGCCGGGGTGTACGGCGAACTGCTACGGATGGACGAGGACCCTCGGCCCGTGATCGCCGACGGGCTCCTGGGGTGGGGCGGAACGTCCTACGTCACGGCGGAACCGGTCGGCGGTGTGCCCTCGGTGGGGTCGGCGGCGCCGTCGCCCGCGGAGCCGCCGCGGCCGGAGCCTCCCTTGGTCCCCGCTCCCCCGCCGCCGTATCCCCCGGTGGGGCCCACCGGTGTCGCGGCGAATGTGCCGATGGACGGTGGGTCCGTGGGACGTTGGCGCCGCCGGGCCTGGACGGGCTCCCGGCCGCCCGCGACGGCCGCGCTGGTCGCGGTGGCGGCCGTGGCGGCGGTGGCCCTCACCGTCGCCCTCCTGATGTCCGACGGGGACGACATGGCCCCGGCCGGCCGCGCGAACACCTCTGCGCCCACGGCCACCCCGGCGGCTCCGTCGTCGGGCCCGACGACGGATTCGCCGGCTCCGACGA
>NZ_JAAAYH010000406.1:0-8198 GCF_018035285.1 Streptomyces sp. MK37H
GCTGGGGCTCGCTGATCGTCCCCGTCCTGCTCGCGGTGGCCGACGCGCTGCTCGTCAACGGCGTCACCTTCGGCCTGGAGCTCAACGTCTCGCTGGTGGCGGCGGCCGCGCTGCTGGTGCGCCGGAAACTGCCCGCGCTGGTCTTCCTGGTGACGCTGCCGGGGATCCTCATCGGCTACGTCTGGTTCGCGCCGATGATCGCCCTCTACACGGTGGCCCGACTCCGCCCCGACCGGCGGCTGCTGGGGGTCTCCGCGCTGCTGCTGGCCGCCGCGCACTTCATCCCCTGGCCGGTCTCCGACTTCGAGCCGACCGCGTACCGGGAGAACACCCTCACGCTGATCGACGCGTGTGTGACCTCGGTGGGACCCATCGCACTGGGCCTCCTGGTGCGTACGCGCGGGGAACTCGCCGCCCGGATCGAGGACCTGACCCGCAGTCGCCGCCACGCGGACGAGCTGATCGCCGAGCAGGTGCTGTCCACCGAACGCGCCCGGCTCGCCCGCGAGATGCACGACGTGGTCGCCCATCAGGTCAGCCTCATCAGCCTCCAGGCCGGTGCGGTGCAGATCAGCGCGGAGGACGCGAAGGCGCGAGAGGGGGCGCGGACCATCCGCGAGCTGTCCGTGCGGACCCTGGACGAACTCCGCCATATGGTCGGCATCCTGCGCGCGGCGGGCGGCGACCACGAGGAGCTGACCCCGCAGCCCCGGCTGGCGGATCTGCCCCGGCTGATCGAACTCAGCGCGCTGGACGTCAGCTTCGAGACGGACAGCGCGACCCAGCGGCCGGGCCACTCGGAGGCGGTGGAACGGGCCGCCTTCCGCATCGTCCAGGAGGCGCTCACCAACGTCCGCAAGCACGCGCCGGGAGCGCGGGTGACCGTACGGGTCAACGACGCGCAGGCGGAGGGGCCGGAGGGGCCGGAGGCGGCGGACGGGCCCGGCGGGGATCGCGAGGCGGTTCAGGAAGCGGCGCACGAGGCGGCTCGAGGAGTGGTGCACGGGACGGCGCCCGGGACGGCTCAAGTGGCGGAGGAGACCCGGGGCCTGCGGGTCGAGGTGCGCAACGGCCCGCCCGACGCCTCCGCCGTGGCCCCTGGGCTGCCGGGCGGCGGTCACGGTCTGGTCGGGCTGCGGGAGCGCGCACAGTTGCTGGGCGGCACGCTGGAGGCCGGACCCACGGAGGAGGGCGGCTTCGTCGTACGGGCCGACTTCCCCAAGACCCCGCGCGTCACGGGTCCGGCATGAGCGGCCCGCGTACCGCCCTGGGCGCACCCGCAGGCGTACGGACGCTCCTGGGCGGATGGACGGCTCCGGGCGCCCTAGTTGTGTTGTCCCGGCACGTTGGTGACGGGACAACACACCTAGGCCGACAGGGGGTCGACCGCGTCCGCGTCGTCCTCGTCCAGCTCCGTGGCCGCCCCCAGGTCGGGGTAGACGTCGAACAGCCGCCGCACTCCCAGGGCCGCCAGCACCCGGTGCACATGCGAACCGTGCGCGGCGTCCTGCGGCGGCAGGATCAGCCGCAGCCGACCCGAGCACGACCGCATCAGCCGACGCGCCGCGATCAGTACGCCGACCCCGCTGGAGTCGCAGAACCGGACCTCCGAGAGGTCCAGAACCAGCCAATGGCGGCCCTCGGCGACCGCGTCGTGGACGTGCTGCCGGACTGCGGGCGAGGTCACCAGGTCCATCTCTCCCGAGACCTGGAGAACGACCCACTCCCCCCGCCGGTCCTCCATCACCTTCAACGTCACGCGCCCGAAGCCCTTCGCTCGCCGCTAACCGGAATTTGCTGTTCCCGGGCGGCTGCCCGCCCGTCGGCGCATGAAACTCCCCCAGGCATACGCCTTGAGGGACGACCCTATGCCGCGCCGAAGCGTTTCGTCTCCCCGATCCTGCGCAAAGCGACCGTCCCAATACCATGCGCGGCCCCGTTCTCACGCACTTTGCCTGATGGACGCGTGTTGTGAGAGCTACCGGCATTACATTCGATATGAACGTGGGCATAGTGCCTGGAGGGCCGGCCGGACAACTCGGGATTGGGGGCCGCATGGCGAATGACGCACCGCCCCGCTGGGACCGCAGGATGCAACAGCGTCTGGCACGCGGTGAAGCGGCCGCACTTGCCGAGCTCTATGACCGTTTTGCCTCACTTGTCCACGCTTTGGCGCATCGGGTCCTCGAGGACGACAGCGGTGCCGACCGCGTCACCCGGGAAGTCTTCGGCTACGTCTGGGAGAACCCGGACGCGTACGACCCCCAGCAGGGCTCGCTGCGCGCCTGGATCGCCATGCTCACCCAGCGCCAGGCGGTGCACCGGCTACGCGCATCGCAGACCGCCTCGGTCTGCGGGGACACCCTCACGAGCGAGGCCCTGGAGGAGCGGATCCGCGAGGCGTCCGTGGCCGCCCGCGCCGACTACATCGTCACCTCCATGCCCGCCCCGCTGCGTGCCGCCCTGGAGCTCGCCTACTTCGACCGCCATGACTACCGCCAGGCCGCGGCCGCCCTCGGGGTGACCGAGGACGAGGCCAGGCGCCGCCTCCGGCTGGGCCTCCAACTGCTGTCCACGGCCCATGTCCAGCCGCCCCGCGCGGTCTCGCCTCCCGGCTACGGGCGGGCGCTGTGACCGGGCGCGGCGGGCCGGACCCGTACGACGACGCCTACGGCGAGAGCTCCGGCGACTCCGGGGACGGGAGAGACGGGCCCGGACGGGGCGGCGACGCGGATCCGCCGTCCCACCCCGCCGGGCCACCACGCATACCGCCGCCGCGGTCGGCCGCCGAGGACGGCGGCCACTGGCCGGGCGCCCTGGACGGCGGCATCCCCGCCCCGCGCCCGCCGGCGGCGGACGAGGCACGGGCGGACGAGGCAGCGGCGGAACGGACACCGGAGCCCGGACCGGAGCCCGGATCGGAGCCCGGACCGGAGCCCGATACGGCACCCGGCCCGGAACCCGCCGCGGGCTCCGAACCGGAACCGACACCGGCACCGGAGTCGCGCCCGTGCCATCGGCCGGAACCAGCTATGGGCCCCGAGCCGGAATCGACCCGGGGCCCCGCCCCGGAAGCGAATCCGGAACTGGAAACGGAGCCGCGCCCGCAACCAGAACCGGAGCCGCGTCCGGAGCCGCGTCCGGACCCGGGACCACCCGCCTCCGCGGCACTGCCCGCGCCCGCGGTCGCGCCCGTCCCACCGGCCCCGCCCGCGCCACCGGCTCCGCCCCTGGCGGCGCCCACGCCCTCCGCGGCGCATCCGCTCTCGCACGATCTGCTCCGCTCGCTGCTCGGCGCCTGGGCGCTGACCGCGTGCTCACAGGAGGAGACCTCCGCCGTCGAGGCGCATCTCAACCACTGCCCCTCCTGCGCCGAGGAGGCGCTGCGGCTGCGTGACGCCGTCGGGCTGCTGCACACCGAGCACAGCCTGGACCTCGACCCGATGCTGCGCTCCCGGGTGCTCGCGGGCTGTCTGGGCCGCCGTCCGGCCCGGATACCCATGCCCGGCTGGGCCGGTGCCTACGACGCCGAGGCCGCCCGGCTGGACGCGCTGCTGCGCGACATGGGCGAGGCCGAGTGGCGTGCGCCGGTGCGGCTCAAGTGGTTCGACGGGCGGCGGCTCACCGGGCGGGACACCACCGTCGCCGGGGTGATCGGCCATCTGATGGTCGTGGACGGCATCGTCGCCGCCTCCCTCGGCCTCCCCGACCCGATGGGCGCCGCCGCCCCCGGCTCGCCCCTGGCCCGTACGGAGGCGTACTGGCACCACGAGCCCGGCGCCGCGTACGGGGCCGGTCCGCCGGGGGCGGTACGGGAGTTGTGGCGCGAGCAGGGCCATGCCCTGGTCCGTACGGTGTCCTTCGCCGGGCGCGGGGTCGCGGAGCTCGATGTGCCGTACGGGGACTTCGCGCTGCCGATCCGCGACGCGTTCCTCGACCGCGCCCTGGAGTGCTGGGTGCACGCCGGGGACATCGCCGAGGCCATCGACTACCCCTATGAACCACCGGCCTCCGCCCACCTCAAGGCCATGATCGACCTGTGTGCCCGGCTGCTTCCGGGGACGCTGGCCGAGCGGCGCCGGGCCGGGCTCGCGTCCCCGCCCCGGCGGTTGGTCGAGGCGGGCACCCCGGGCCGTACGCTCCATCTCCAGGTGGAGGGCACGGGCGGCGGCGACTGGTACATCTCGCTGGACTCCCCGGCGGCGATGGCCGCGCCGGAGGAGGCGGTGGCGACGATCGCGCTGGACCAGGAGGCGTTCTATCTGCTGGCGTCCGGGCATGTGCCGCCGCAGGAGGCGGCGGCGGGCCTGTCCGGGGACACCGAGGCGATCCGGGATGTGCTCTTCGCCACAGCGTCGCTGTCCCGCCTCTGAGGAGCGAGGCGATCGGTCTCAGTCGAAGACGACCGTACGGTGCCCGTTGAGCAGCACCCGGCGCTCGCTGTGCCACTTCACGGCGCGGGCCAGCGCCTGGCACTCCACATCGCGGCCGACCGCCACCAGCTGGTCCGGGGTGAGCCCATGGCCGACGCGCTCGACCTCCTGCTCGATGATCGGGCCCTCGTCCAGATCGGCGGTCACATAGTGGGCGGTGGCGCCGATCAGCTTGACCCCGCGCGCATGCGCCTGGTGGTACGGCTTGGCGCCCTTGAAGCTCGGCAGGAAGCTGTGGTGGATGTTGATGATCCGGCCCGACAGCTGCTTGCACAGGTCGTCGGAGAGCACCTGCATATAGCGGGCCAGCACCACCAGTTCCACATGCTCCGCGCGCACCAGGTCCAGCAGCCGGGCCTCGGCCTCCCGCTTGGTGTCCTTCGTCACGGGGATGTGGTGGAACGGAATCCCGTAGGAGCCCACCAGCTCCTGGAAGTCGGTGTGGTTGGAGACCACCGCGGCGATCTCGACCGGCAGCGCGCCGATCCGCGACCGGAAGAGAAGGTCGTTCAGGCAGTGCCCGAACTTGCTGACCATGAGCAGGATGCGCATCTTCTCGTCGGCGCGATGGATCTCCCAGTCCATCCGGAAGGACTCGCCGACCGCCGCGAAGCTGGCCCGCAGATCCGCCACCTTCACCGGCGAGACGGCGCGGAAGGCCACCCGCATGAAGAAGAGCCCGGTGTCACGGTCCCCGAACTGCTGGCTGTCCTCGATGTTGCAGCCGGTCATGAACAGATAGCTCGACACGGCGTGCACGATCCCCTGCTTGTCCGGGCAGGACAGCGTCAGGATGTACTGGTCGGGGACGGGATGCGACTCGCTCATGACTCCATAGCGTCCCACACCCGCGGCAGCGCCCCACACCCGCGACGTCGTTCAGACCGCCTGCGTCATGATCGCCAGTACTTCGAGGGTGCGCGGTGGGGTGTCCGGATCCTCGCCATCGTTGGTGGCCAGCCGCACATGGGCCTCGCGGGCCGCTCGTACGGCCTCCGGCCAGCCATGGTGCTCGAGGTACGCCGAGACGGGGGCGTCCGCGCCCGCCTGGTGCATGATCCTCAGCACCCGCAGCACGGCGACATCGACCAGCGCCGCCTCCTGCGAGTCACGGAAGATCGTGCCGACGTATTTCTCGGCGGACCAGTTGTCCAGCCAAGTGTCCTCGACCAGCCGGTAGACGGCGTCCGTCACATCGCCGTACCCAGGCTGGCCGGCCAGCCAGCACTCCTGCTGGAAGACGGGATCCGAGAGCATATGCAGCGCCGAGCGCACATTGGTGCGCCAGCGCCACCAAGGCATGTCGTTGACAGGCATGGCCCCCATGGTGGTCGAGCGACGGGCGCGACGGGAAGACTTCTCCGAACCTTGCACAGTCACTGATCGTACGTTCTTCACACATAGAAACGGATCAGCCCCCGCTGTTCACCTCTACGTCACCATCCCTTGCCTTGTCATAGCGGCTGCGTTCCTCGCGAAGCACCAAGCTCGCTTGTCATGACCGGACGGCGACGCCCCTCCTCCCGCCCCTTCCGAGCCGCCGTCGCGGCACTGTGTACGGCGGTCGGCGCGTCGCTGCTGTCCGGCTGCGGCGCGGTGCTGTCGAACAAGAGCGACAGCGACCCCATCACCGTCATGACCTGGGCCCCCGAGGGCACCAAAGCGACCAATATGCCGGGAATGCCCGCCATGGCGAAGGCATTTGCCCGTTGGGTCAACGACTCCGGTGGTATCCACGGCCGCAAGCTCGAGGTCGTCACCTGCAACGAGCGCAACGACGCCGTCCAGGCCGCCGGCTGCGCCCAGCAGGCCAAGGAGGACAAGGCCGTCGCGGTCGTCGGCTCGTACAGCCAGTACGGCCGGTCCTTCATCTCCCCGCTGGAGGTCGCCGGCATCCCCTACATAGGCGGCTACGGGCTGACGCAGGAGGAGTTCGACAGCCCGTACTCCTATCCGGTCAACGGCGGCCAGGCCGCCCTGCTGGTGGGCAACGGCCGCCAGCTGGCCTCCCGCTGCGAGCGCACCGCGCTCGTGCGCCCCGACACCATCGCGGGCGACGAGCTCCCCCAGCTCCTCAACACCGGCCTCAGGGCGGGCAACCGCGCCGCAGCCCGTGATGTCCGCGCCCCCGAGAGCGCGAGCGACTACAGCAAGCAGGCCGCCACCGCCCTGGAGGGCGTCGGCGCCGACAGCTCCCTCGGCGGCGCCGACCAGGGCGCGTCCCTGGAGAGCTCCTGCGTCACCGCGGCGCTCGGCAACCGCACCGGCACCTTCTTCGACTCCTTCCGCCGGGTCCAGGAGAACCGTCCGAAGGTGCGGATAGCCTCCATCCTCGGCGGCGTCCGGCAGTCCCTGATCGACTCCACCGGCGGCACCTCCAGCCCCCTGGAGGGCACCTACGCCACCGGCTGGTATCCGGCCGGGGACGATCCGCGCTGGAACTCCATGAAGAAGGTCATCAACAAGTACGCCTTCGACGACAACCGCATCGACCCGGACGACCCGGGTACGCAGACCACCTGGATCGGCTACACGGTGCTGCGCTCGGTGCTGATGTCCCTGCACGCCGACGACATCAGCGCCCGCACCGTGCGCAACGCGCTGGACAACGGCCACGCGGTCAACACCGGCGGGCTGACGCCGACGCTGCGCTGGGGCTACGACGACACCCTGCACGTGCCCGACTACTCGCGGATCGTCAACGCGGACGTCACCTACCAGGTGGTGCGCGACGGCCGGCTGGTGGCGGTGCGCAAGGGCTTCGTCAACGTGTCCAAGATCCTGGAGCGCTACCACCCGGCGGACTGAGCCACGGGTTGGGCCGGGGACGGCGGCGGCGCCCCCGGCCGCCCCGTCACAGGTCGGTGGCCTGGCGCGAGGTGAGGCCGTACTGGGAGGCGATCGGGTTCCACAGCCCCGAGGCCGTCTTCTTGGCCTGGGACGCCTCGCCGCTCGCCCGCTCGGCCGCCCCGACCCGGGGCGAACGGCGGGCCTTGCCCTTGGGGCAGCCTCTCTTGCCGCCGACCTGGTCGGCCCAGGCCGCGTACTCGTTGTCGGCCCTGGCCGAGGACTTCCACGCCCTGGTGAGCGACGCGGTCAGCCGCGCGTGATCGGGCAGCTTGTCCACCGAGAGCTTGCCGAGCCGGGTCACCAGATCGTTGCGCTGGCCCGCGGCCGTCCGCAGGTCCGAGGCCGCCGTGGTCAAATCCTTGCAGGACTTGATGTTGTCCACGGCCTTGATCACCGACGACCGGCTGTTGTTGCTGTCGGCGAGCAGCGCGTCCAGCGCCTTCGCCTGCGTCTCGACGGGGTCTGCGGCCTTGGACGACTCCGCGGCGCTCGGCGAGGAGCTGCTCAGCGTCGAGTTGTCCTTACCGTCGTCGTCGCCGCCCATACTGAGCACGGCTCCCGCGGCGAGCCCGGCGACGGCGCAGCTCGCCACCACCACGATGCCGATGATCATGCCCCGCGACATCCGGCGCCGCCCACCGCCGCCATGACCGCCGTCACCACGGCCGCCGGACGGCGGTTGCGGAACGTCCGGGCCGAACTGCGGAAGCTGCTGCGTCTCATCGGCGCCACCGCCACCGGCACCGCCGGCGTCGCGGAACAGACCGTCGAACTCCGAGGGCGGCGGCCGGTCCCCGGGACGGCCGGGACGGATCGCGTACGGGGCGCTGCCGGGCCGCTCCGGAATCGGCGCGGGCGCGGTGGGCGCGGCGGGCGTGGGCGGGAGCACCGCGGTCTCCTCCGCGGCCGAGGCCG